>DRJN01000216.1 GCA_011052165.1 Gammaproteobacteria bacterium | reverse complement strand
TACGCCGCCTGGTTCAAGGCGCCTGCCGATACCTGGCCCGCCGAGCGCTCCTTCGGACGGCGTGAGACGGCCTGGGCGCTACTGGCGCCGCCGCTGGTGACTGCCTTTCTGACGCTGGCTCTTGGGCTGCTGGCATCGGCGCCGTTCAGTCCGTTGCAATGGGCGTATTTTATTACGTCTCTGGAGTACGCGCCGTGAACGCCACCCTAAGTACATTTCTGTTATTGTCTGTACCGGGGCTGCCGTTGTTGCTGGCGTTTCCGGCGCTGCGCTCGCGCCTCTACTGGCCTTGTTATATTGCTCTTTTACCTGTGCTCATCCTTTTGACTGTCCCGATGGGTGTTTCGATTGACTTGCCCTGGCTGTTGCTTGGTAGCGGGCTTGCTATTCATGACGGGGCAGACCGTTTGTTGTTGGCGGTGACCGCGCTGCTCTGGACTGCTGCCGCGGCCCTGTTACATACCACCACAAACAAGCCTGCTGACGACCGTCTCACAACCTATTTTCTGCTGACCCTGGCGGGCAATCTGGGCGCGATTCTGGCGACTGAGCTGGTGGGTTTTTTCGCCTTTTCGGCCCTGATGGGTTACGGATTTTATGCACTGCTGGTTGCAGGAGGAGACGAAAGGACACGGTGGGCTGCACGCGTCTATTTGGTGTTCCTGATTTTGGCTGACCTGGCATTGTTCGAGGCCTTGTTGATAGCGGCTGCAACAACCGGGGATTTGAGCTTTGAGACAGTGCGCCAGGCAATAGCTCAGTCACCTTCCTTGGCTTTGTATCTGTCTATGGTTCTTGTCGGCTTCGCCCTCAAGGCAGGTCTCTGGCCATTTCACTTCTGGCTGCCGCCGGCCTTTCGTTGGTCCCAGCCGGCGGTGGCGCTGCTGCTGGGCGGTGTTCCTATTGCCATTGCTCTGCTCGGGATGGTGCGTTGGCTGCCACTTGGTGAGATCGCCTTTCCTGACCTGGGTTTGATTATCCAGGGCACAGGCGGTGCTGCCATGCTTTACGCCATTGTGGGTGGGCTGATGCGAGCGCAGCTGAAGACGTTACCTGCCTATACCACCATCGTCGCCACGGGATTGTTTACTACCGCCCTGGGGGCTGGACTGGCCGATCCTGCTGTATGGAACCGGTATGGAAATTTGGCCTATTTCTTCATTGCCTCTCTGGGGTTTATGGTGGCTGTATTGGTTGCCACCACCGTGTGGCTGCAGGCGAGATATCATTATCCCGCCAGGCCTGAGAAGCACGCAGACGATTCGATTCCGTGGTTTGAGCGTTGGCCTGGCGCAGCTATACGTTGGGCTGCGCAGATGGGGGTCGGTACCTTGCCCCGGTTGCGAGCTGTATGGCTGGCTAAAGTGGGCCGTCTCCGGCAAGTCCGTGCATGGCAAAGGGCGTTGGACGGTAGTGAGCGTTCTCTGCAACGCTGGGCCTATGCAATCGCCCTGTTTCTGTTGTTGGGGATAGTGATGGTGTTTGTCGGCACATCATCCTGGAACTGATGAACGCCGCGGCGCAAACAACACCAAAAGCGATTCCTAAAACCATGTGGCTCTCGTGGAGTGTTTTGGCAGCAGTTGTCCTGGTTGTAGGAATAAACATACTGGCTTATTAGCAGAAAGATATGTTAATGATTATTAGATATTTGTGACAGGGTTGTTATGCTATCCAGATGAACGACAATCTTGCATGGCAATTTGATCTTGTGGTCATAGAATGGCTGATTGTCCTTGTTATGTTGGTCATTTTGTCTGTTGTGGGTGCAGTGGTGACACGCCGGTCACTTAAAGCACACAGAAAACTAAATGGTCCGTCAGGTGAGTCGGTTTCGACCTCAGAAAGTTGGCATGCCGAAAACACCAAAGCCGTCCTGGAATCGCTCACTACATCCCCAGATGGTCTATCCAGAGAAGAAGTAACTAACAGACTTGCCAAATACGGGCCAAACCGACTTCCCGAACCAAAGACGCGTGGTCCACTGATACGGTTTTTCTACCAGTTCCATAATGTATTGATCTATGTGTTGATTGTTGCAAGCGCGGTCACAGCCATGCTGGGGCACTGGGTGGATGCCAGTGTGATCCTGGGTGTAGTTGTTCTTAATGCCCTGATCGGATTCGTGCAGGAGGGCAAGGCCGAAAATGCCTTGAGAGCAATACGGCAGATGCTTTCTCCGAATGCAATGGTTATGCGTGATGGCCGACAAACGACGATCCGGGCTGAAGAGTTGGTGACTGGTGATATCGTGTTGTTGCAATCAGGCGATAAGGTACCGGCAGATTTGCGATTATTTCGTGTCAAGGGACTCCAAATTCAGGAGTCAGTACTGACAGGTGAGTCGATGGCGGTAGAAAAGATCACTGATCCCGTTGCACAGGAGGCCATGATCGGTGATCGCCACTGCATGGCCTATTCGGGTACCCTTGTGACACATGGTCAGGGGGCCGGTGTGGTGGTTGCGACCGGCGCGCAAACCGAGCTTGGTCGCATCAGTACATTGGTTGCTGATGTGGAATCTGTGACGACACCCCTGTTGCGCCAGATGGCACAGTTCGGCCGATGGCTTACCGTTGCCATCCTGGTGATCGCTGCGGCTAACTTTGCATTCGGCGTATTGATCCGTGATTATGCCATCGCTGAAATGTTTCTCGCTTCAGTGAGCCTTGCAGTGGCCGCGATTCCCGAAGGCTTACCCGCCATTATGACGATCACGCTGGCTATCGGTGTACAGCGTATGGCTCGGCGTAATGCCATTATTCGCAAGCTACCTGCGGTTGAAACCCTGGGGGCCGTAACAGTTATTTGCTCGGACAAAACCGGTACCCTGACCCGCAATGAAATGACCGTGCGCACGATTGCGACCGCGGCCAATCTGTTTAAGCTGGATGGCACGGGCTACGATCCCCATGGTGCGATATCGTTGGCAAATAGGGATGTCGATCCGCAAGAGCAACCTGTTCTGCAGGAGGTGGTTCGGGCGGCGGTGCTTTGTAATGATGCTTCACTGGAACAAAGAAACAGTGAATGGCATGTCCATGGCGATCCGATGGAGGGGGCGTTGTTAGTATCAGGTTTAAAAGCCGGACTGGATATTGAGACCGAGGCTAAACAATATCCGCGCACCGATCTAATACCGTTCGAATCAGAACATCGTTTTATGGCAACGCTGCATCACAGCCACAGCGGTGATGCCTTCATCTTTCTCAAAGGGGCTCCTGAACGTGTACTGGAGATGTGTGCTCATCAGAGAACGGTTGATGGCGAACAGCCTCTGGACAGAAATTACTGGTTGAGCCTTATTGAAGAACTGGCACAGCAAGGTCAGCGAGTATTGGCCATTGCCGTTAAACCGGTAAGCCATGAGCAGATGGAGCTAACGTTCAGTGATGTAGAAAACGACCTGACATTGCTGGGCATGTTCGGCTTGATCGATCCGCCTCGTGAGGAAGCTATTGAGGCGGTGCAGGTATGTCAGCAGGCGCGCATTCGGGTGAAGATGATTACCGGCGATCACGGTGCCACCGCGCGCGCCATCGCCCGGCAATTGAAACTGGTTAATACCGATGACGTACTCACCGGACAAGAACTTGAAGAAATGAGTGAAGATGAGCTGCGCCAACGAGTGCAAGAAGTTGATGTGTATGCGCGTGTCAATCCTGAACACAAGCTGCTCTTAGTTAAACTGATGCAGGAACAGGGTTTGATTGTGGCGATGACGGGAGATGGGGTAAACGATGCTCCGGCCCTGAAACGTGCCGATGTCGGTACCGCCATGGGCCACAACGGCACAGAAGCGGCCAAGGAAGCCGCCGAAATGGTACTCGCCGATGATAATTTTGCTTCAATCACTCATGCCGTCGAAGAGGGCCGCACAGTCTATGACAACCTCAAGAAGGCCATTCTTTTCATTCTTCCAACCAATGGTGGTCAGGCATTGATCATCCTTGCCGCTATCTTGTTTGGCTTTCACCAGTTGCCGTTAACCCCGGTGCAGATACTTTGGGTGAATATGGTTATAGCTGTTACCCTGGCACTATCTCTGGCTTTTGAACCACCCGAGAAAAATGTCATGCAGCGCCCACCACGTGATGCTGGTGAACCAATACTGACAGCCTATCTTCTCTGGCGAATTGCTTTTGTCTCCGTTATTCTGATGAGCGGAACATTCGGGTTTTTTCTTTGGGAGATGGAACGGGGGGTCAGTATCGAGCATGCGCGCACAGTCGCTGTAAATACGCTGGTAATGTTTCAAATTTTCTATCTGTTCAACTCTCGTTATATCACAGCTTCAGTATTTAACCGGGACGGATTTACAGGCAACCGTTATGTGCTGATTGCCATTGGTATACTCACCATCTTCCAGCTTGGTTTTACCTACCTTTCGCCAATGCAGTCCTTATTTGGCACCACGGCAATCGACTTCAATACCTGGTTCCGCATTCTGCTCGTTTCCTCCTCGGTATTATTTTTGGTTGAGTTGGAAAAGTTTTTTGTGCAGCGGCTGAATCGAAATCGTGTTGATCGAAATAAATAGTGGAGGACTCGGGCTACATCACTGCCCTGGACCATACCTACGTTCTGATGCTGAGTGGCTTCGACAAGCCGGTGCTGATCAAATGTTATTACCCCACATTGATGCTGCCCGAGAAGGTGGATCGTTTGTTTGAGTCTGCTGACCAAGTGGACATACTATGACATTTAACATTCAATTTTTTGGTGCCGCCGGTGAGGTCACAGGCTCTTGTCACCTGGTGACGGTTGGCAGTCAGCGCCTCCTACTCGACTGTGGTCTGATCCAGGGCCGACGCAAGGATGAGGAACGCAACCGGCAGCCGTTTCTCTTTGATCCGGCGAGCATCGATGCGGTGGTGCTGAGTCATGCCCACATTGATCATTCCGGGCGTTTGCCGCTGTTGGTCAAAGCCGGTTTTCAGGGCACCATCTACACCCATCGGGCAAGCCGTGACCTGTGTCGGATCATGTTAAAGGATGCGGGGTTCCTGAACGAAAAGGATGCGGAGTGTGAGAACCGAAAACGTGTGCGTAAGGGACTGGAGCCTGTAGAACCACTGTTCACTGTGGAAGATGCAAAGTTCGCTATGCACCATTTCAAGGGAATGGTCTACGCAAAGAAACAGGATATCCTGCCTGGTGTGAGCCTGCGCCTGTCCGATGCCGGACATATCCTGGGCTCATCCATTGTGGAATTGTGGCTTGATGACGGTCGAGAGAAGCGAAAACTGGTATTCAGTGGTGATCTAGGGCGATCTGGTATGCCCGTTCTGGAAGACCCTGTTCTGATCCAACAGGCTAATCTGGTAATAATGGAAAGCACATACGGTGATCGTTTACACCGAACATGGGAAGATACCCGGCGTGAAATCCACGAAGTACTTACTCTTGCCACTCGTGGCAAGGGCAACATTCTAATGCCAGCCTTCGCGGTAGGGCGCACTCAGGAAATTCTCTACCTGTTTGCCAGGTATTATAAAGAGTGGGAACTGGATCGCTGGCATATCTTCCTGGACAGCCCAATGGCTATCGAGGCCACTCGGGTTTTTACCCAGCACAGCGATCTGTTTGATGCGGATACTGCTGAGCTATGGCGGCAACATAATAAAAACACGCTACTGCCGAATCTGCATATCTCGCGTACCGCTAATCAGTCCATGGCAATCAATCGCATCCGCAGTGGCGCCATCATTATTGCCGGCAGTGGTATGTGTACCGGTGGCCGCATCAAACATCATCTCAAACACAATATCTGGCGCAAGGAATGCCAGCTTGTTATTACCGGTTTCCAGGCAAAGGGTACACCGGGCCGCGCCCTGGTGGACGGTGCCCAGAATATTCGTTTGTGGGGAGAAATCGTGCGTGTAGCTGCAGCGGTACACACCATCGGCGGCCTGTCCGCCCACGCAGACCAAGCCGCGCTGAAAAACTGGTATGCCAACTTTGAGGGGCGGCCACCCGTGGTCCTGGTCCATGGGGAAGAACAGGCAATTGCAGGTCTGTCCAGCTATCTGCAACAACAGCTCTCGGCACCAGTGCATACAGCACGTCCGGGTGAGATACTGGATCTTAGCAAAGCAGGAAAAAGTAATTGACGCGAGACAAGTTTTCGACGCTAAACAATATTGTGTTGCTTTTTTCTATGGCAGTGAGAGATTTTCGACCAAAATTAGATATGTGCCCAAGATCTGGCTATGTTAGGTCTTTCCATGAAGCTTCTTGATCAAGAATTAGATATGCCTGAAAACACCGTATATTCTATACGGTGTGACGTATATATTGACATTATACGGCAAAGAGTATATACAGGTAATATACGATAGTTCGTATAAAGAGGATATGTGATGGAAAGAATCATACGCAACAACAATGATCTCGGTGAGGCGATACGCCGGGCACGCAAAAATATGAATTTGCGGCAGGTTGATGTTGCCCAAAAAGCGTCCGTCCGCCAGGCACTGGTCTCAGACCTGGAAAACGGTGCGACCACGGCAAAGCTCGATACCGTGATCAGGGTGCTGGCAGCTCTGGACATGGATCTGTCCATCATCCCGCGCCGGAAAGCCGGG
>DRJN01000215.1 GCA_011052165.1 Gammaproteobacteria bacterium | reverse complement strand
TTGCATCAGTATTTGCATGTATTTTATCCCCTCACCCCCACCCTCTCCCACAGGGAGAGGGGGCTATGGTGCAAATACTGATGCAACGATTAATAGTACTGTCGGTTGACAATAAACAACCCCGCCGCAAGCGGACGGGGTATTAAACTGTACCATGCTGATGGGTTTCGCTTCGCTCTACCCATCCTACTGTTTTTCGCTGCAAGCAGCGGGGAATTAAACCCAAAGAGATGAAATCAGGAATGCGCATCCTAAAATGGAGTGCTAAGGTATTGTTGGCTTTGCTGGTGTTTCTGCCGTATGCCCCCCTGTATGCTTCACCACTGGTCCCTGATGGGGTGTTGAAAGGGTTGGCTTCAGGCGCACCTCAGACGTTAATAGTATTGTTTAATGATAGTGTCATTAAACGTGAAGCCTCGGCTCGGCGAAGGCGGGCCGGCGTGATGCATGACAATCAATCGATTCTTGCCTTTAAAGCAGCCCGTTATAATGATTTAAAGAAGAGGGTGCTATCTACCTTGCCGTCAGGAGAATTCAGAATAGTCCATGATTTCAGTCATCTCCCGATGGCGTTCATCAAATTTAAGACGAGAAAATCATTGGCTCGGTTGCTTGCGAATGCTGACGTTAAAGCGGTTTACCGCAATGAAAAACTGTACCCGCGTTTGAGTGCAAACCTGGCATTGATTAATCAGCCATCGGTGTCTTCATTCACGGGCAAGGGGACGGCTGTCGCCGTTCTTGATACGGGTGTGGATTATACCCGTGCTGCATTTGGCGCTTGTACGGCGCCGGGCATCCCGGCCAAATGCAAAGTTGTGGTAGCGCAGGATATCGCCAGCAATGACGGGGTTCTGGATAGTTCCGGGCATGGTACCAATGTTGCCGGTATTGTCGTGGAGGTGGCGCCTCAAACCCGCATTGTGGCATTGGACATATTCTCAGGGGCCTCTTCCTCGGCTGTTTTGGTGGATGAAGGGATTAATTGGGCCATTGCCCATCAGTCAGCCTACAATATTACGGCGATCAATCTGAGTTTGGGTGACGGAGTTAAATACACGACACCCTGTGGCAATATTTCTTCCAATCCATTTCTGGTCCCCATCGTTAATGCAGAATTAGCGGGCATGATTACGGTAGTTGCTTCCGGTAATGATCAATTTATCGACGGTATTAATGCGCCGGCGTGTACGCCTGAGGCGGTTTCAGTCGGGGCGGTTTATGACGCCAACGTTGGCAGCCGGCAATGGGCATCAGGATGTACCGATAGCTCCACTGCGCCAGATCAGGTGGCCTGCTTTTCCAATAGCGCCTATTACCTGACGGTACTGGCGCCGGGGGCGGTGATTACGGCTGCCGGCTATACCATGGCCGGCACATCCCAGGCCGCGCCTCACGTTGCGGGTGCAATAGCGCTTTTACGATCGGCTTTTCCTGGTGAAACGCTGAAACAAACTATGTTGCGCATTACTGGCAATGGTGTTTTGGTGACCGACTCGCGTAATAATATTAAAACACCACGCCTTGATTTACAGGCTGCATTTGGATGGCGCTATTACGATAACGATATTCCCACCCTTCCTGAGTGGGGCATTATTGTTATGGGGGGATTGTTGTTGCTGATAGTGATGGCGAAGAGAAGGAAGTTCTGATTTCCGTTCGCCCTGAGCCTGTCGAAGGGTTCGCCAAGAACGGTAAAATTAATCAGAGCTTCCCTAACCTGGATAAACCACAAGATAAGTACCTTCACGAAATAATTTTCTGCAAAATGCACAGAAAATCATTTCTAAGGTACTAATGTATTTTTTCATGGAAACAGGGACGTTTGGCGTGAGGATGAGGGTTGATGAATAATATACGTTCAGAGGATTTCACTTTTCCGCATCTGAATCCATTGTTGCGCATGGTGGTCTTGTTTTTTGCTGTATTTTTTATACTCCATTTTGCTTATCAGGCTGCATCAGGCACGGTGGTTGAAAAAATAATTATTGATACCGCGACTGTGCGACCCAGTGCGTTTTTTATCAACCTGCTGAATTCCAATGAACATGTTTTTGCGCATGGGCATAGATTGATTTCGCCTTATGTCAGATTATCGATTCTCAATGGTTGTGAAGGCACGGAATCCTTGTTTTTAATCATGGCTGCAATCATGGCATTTAAAGCCCCTTGGCGGCACAAGCTGGTAGGCCTGGCGTGGGGTGTGCTGATCATCTATCTGGCAAACCAGGTGAGAATTGTGGCGTTATATTTTGCATTGCGCCATGATCGGGGATTATTTTCCGCCCTGCATGGTTATATTGCGCCAATTCTCATTATTGCTATTGGCTGCTTATTTTATCTTTTGTGGATACAATGGTCACTCCAAAAAACACAGGCTTAAAATTATCCATTGGCCGCCTGGCGGTTGCGATTTTAGTCATTGTTTCTCTAAGCGGGATCGCCTGGACATGGGGTGATGTATATGGGCGCGCCTTTTTTCCTCTGTATCGCTGGTCATTTAAAACGCTGACGCCTTTTTTTAAGGTGGAATCTGTACGGCTTGAGACCTTAAGAGGGGAACCCATTATCAAGATCTACGCGCAAACTGCGGGAGAAAGATTATTATCCGGGCGAGTTTTGCCGGATGGTATTTCTGTATCAAGTTCTACTTTGCTAGGTCATGCGCTGGAACATTTTATCTTGTTATTTTCGGTAGTGTTTTTGTGGCCGGTTCGGATCTGGTGGGAAAGATGGGCCTTATTGTTGTTCGCTGTTCCCGGCCTGATAATGATTGAGGCTCTCGATGTGCCGCTGGTCCTGGCGGGTGCATTGGAAGATTTAGTGTTGTTCAATCAGGATCCAAACCTGATTTCGACCTCTTTCCTTATCAATGGAATGAACTTCATGAATGGTGGAGGGCGGTTGGCACTATCATTGACCGTCGCTATGCTCACAGTGTTTACCTGGCGCAAGCTGGTGAAACTGCCTGAATAAAGATGAACCGGCTATTTATATTAATCGTTGCAACAGTATTTGCATGTATTTTATCCCCTCACCCCCACCCTCGTCGCTCTCGCCCATCCATGGGCTTCGCAACATAAGGTCATCCATGACCAAATCCC
>DRJN01000214.1 GCA_011052165.1 Gammaproteobacteria bacterium | reverse complement strand
TACTTGTCTTGGACATTTCAACTCTCCTGCGCGGACGCCATTATGCCATGCGCATCCGCGAAAGCTACGCATTCTCACTGGTATGAGAATGCGTGGTAAAACAAAAATGGGGTTTATGTGCGCGTATTCCCGCGCGAGGAATCAAATAGTTGCCCGGCCGGGCAGCAGTCGTAGCGATAGCAGACAACAGGACGCGGGTGCCGCCCCATGCTGGGCAGACATCATCTGGTTTTGATTGTCGTGATTGCCTGTTGTCATCATTAATAATCTCTGAAAACAACTATAGCGGTAATTGGATCATTTTTCAAAGTCATTGTTATTATTTTTTTTAACGCCCTCACCTTGCTGGATCTCATTGCTTCGCTGGGCCCGGCGCTCACCCCGCCGCCGGCGCAATAACACCAGGGTCCAGACCGGACCGGACAGGGCATAAAGTAAAAACACGGAAAACAATACCACGGGAGGATCGTAAGATACTAAAACAATCACCAGCACGATAAACAAAATAGTGACAAAAGGCACCCGATCCTTGAAATTTATACCCTTGAAACTGTGATAACGCACATTGCTGACCATCAGCAACCCTGCCAACAGCGTCAGAGTCCAGGCGGCCAGATTGATGGCCTTGCCCTGCAGACCGTAATTATTACCCACCCAGACCATGCCGGCAACGATCGCCGCGGCGGCGGGACTGGCCAGCCCCTGGAAATAACGCTTGTCGGCAGTTCCCACCTGGGTATTGAAACGCGCCAGGCGCAGGGCGGCGCCTGCGGTGTAGACAAAGGCCGCCAGCCAACCCGCCTTGCCCATTTCCGACAGCGCCCACTGATAGATCACCAGCGACGGCGCCAGGCCGAATGACACCATGTCGGAAAGACTATCGTATTCTGCTCCGAAGTCGCTCTGGGTGTTGGTCAGGCGCGCCACCCGGCCATCCAGACCGTCGAGCAGCATCGCTATAAATATGGCCACCGCTGCGGCTTCGAAACGGCTCTGCATGGCTGCAACAATCGCGTAGAACCCGGAGAACAGGGCTGCAGTGGTAAATAGATTCGGCAGCAGGTAAATGCCGCGGTGACGATGTGGTTTGTGTCTGCGCTCAGTCATAGCGGAAGCATAACCCGTTTTGCCGGTAGAAATAAGCCGCTACCCTCCTGGAGTTTAATCTCCCGGCGTGCCAACAGGTTTCTCATTTCATCATACTGCCGTTTTTCGCTGCAAGCTATGAGGTTATTGGTTTCAGAACCTGTGCGCGGTGAATGAACTGGGCGAGGATAGATCTCCCCCCCCATACTTTTTCACCGACTCTGACTTTTGCCGGGCAGTTCGCCGGTAGGTAGACATCCAGTTGCGCTCCCAGTGGGATATAACCACAGCGCCGTCCCTGACCGACACGATCACCGGTCGAAAGATAGCAGGCAATGCGGCCAAAAAAACGGCCGGGGTGCAGGGCCAGCACCACGTCATCCTCTTCATCCGTCTGCAACCAGACCGCATGGGTATGACCGCTGCCTCGGGGAACGGTATCGGCCATCCAGTGCTGGATGACATTGCCTTCAGTGGCACTACGCAGGGTAAAGGTGCCGTACAGTGGCATGCGGATGCTGATTTTCAGCGAATCACGCGACAGGTAGGGATCTTTGGTGGCTTCCACTGCCATCACTTTACCATCCACTGGCGAGACAATGCCCAGGGGCGAGGCCGGTATGCTGCGTTGCGGATCCCGCAATAGCCAGCCAAGCGCCAGCACCAGTACCCAGGAAGGCCAACTATCAGCACCAAAATAAATCTGCAGCAATAAGGCGCCAAAAATGGCGACAATAAGGAGAGGCATGCCCTCTCTGGCGATGGCTGAATGCTGGCTTACCGACATGGCCGACAGTTCGTGGCTAATTAAAGATAGGGGTAAAATAACGGGCCATGTTTATAACACAGACCGTTTTGTTTTTTCACTAGTTTTTGCTGGTATCCACGATTTTCTCGATCCAGGGCATCATCTTGCGCAATTCGGCGCCCACCTGCTCAATGGGATGTGCGGCATTCAGCCGCCGGTAGGCGGTCATCTCGGGATAGTTGGCCTGCCCTTCCAGGATAAAACGTTTGGCATACTCACCTGTCTGGATGTTGTGCAGGGCTTCTTTCATCGCCCAGCGGCTTTCATCATTAATGATCCGGGGACCGGTGACATATTCGCCGTACTCGGCGTTATTGGAAATGGAATAGTTCATATTGGCAATGCCGCCCTCATACATCAGATCGACAATCAGCTTGAGTTCATGCAGGCATTCGAAATAGGCCATTTCCGGCGCATAACCGGCTTCCACCAGGGTTTCAAAACCGGCCTTGACCAGTTCCACCGCGCCGCCACAGAGCACCGCCTGTTCACCGAACAGATCGGTTTCGGTTTCATCCTTGAAGGACGTTTCGATAATACCGGTGCGACCGCCGCCGATAGCAGAGGCATACGACAGGGCCATGTCTTTAGCCTTGCCGCTTGCATCCTGATAAATCGCAATCAAATCCGGAATTCCACCCCCCTTAACAAACTCGGTGCGTACAGTATGTCCCGGCGCTTTCGGTGCAATCATGATGACATCCAGATCCTTGCGCGGCAGCACCTGGTTGTAATGAATACTGAAACCGTGAGCGAAAGCCAGTACCGCACCCTGCTTCAGATTGGGCTCAATATCCTGTTTGTAAAGCTGTGACTGAAATTCATCCGGCGTCAGCACCATGACCAGATCCGCCGCCTTAACCGCCTCGGCCGTGCCCTTGACTGTGAGACCGGCATTTTTGGCCTTGACCACCGAAGCGGAACTGGCGCGCAGAGCAACGGTAACATCGACACCGGAGTCCTTCAGGTTATTGGCATGGGCATGGCCCTGGGAACCATAACCGATGATGGCTACTTTCATGCCCTTGATAATGGAAAGATCACAATCTTTATCGTAATAGATATTCATTAAACTGTTCCTGTATCTGTGTATAGTAGGATAAATATTATCTAATCTGAATTACACTCGCAGGGACTGCCCGCCCCGCGCAATCCCCGTCGCCCCCGAGCGCACCGTTTCGAGGATGCTGTTTTGATCGATGGTCTGCAGGAAAGCATCCAGCTTCTCACCGGAACCCGTCAGCTCAATCACATAGGTCTTGTCGGTCACATCCAGCACACTGCCATTAAAAATATCCGCTATGCGTTTAACTTCCTCGCGTTGCTCGGAGCTTGCCGCCTGTACCTTGACCATCATCAGTTCACGTTCGATATGTACGCCATCGCTGATGTCGGCCAGCTTAACAATATCAATCAGCTTGTTGAGCTGTTTCTTGATCTGTTCGATCACGTTGTCCGACCCCCGAGTCACCAGCGTCATGCGTGACAACGACGGATCTTCGGTCGGTGCGACAGTCAGGGATTCGATATTGTATCCGCGAGCGGAAAACAGGCCGGCGACACGCGACAACGCACCCGCCTCATTTTCCATCAATAATGAAATAATATGACGCATCTCAGGCTAACTCTCTTTCTTGCATTTCATGATGTCCCTTGCCGGCGGCGATCATGGGATAAACATTTTCAGTCCGATCAGTGACAAAGTCCATGAACACCAGACTGTCCTTCATGGCGAAGGCTTCTTTCAGGGCGCCTTCCACATCTTCCGGCTTTTCGATGCGCACGCCGACATGACCATAGCTTTCTGCCAGCTTGACGAAATCCGGTAACGCATCCATATAAGTGTGTGAATAACGGCTTTCATAGAAAAACTCCTGCCACTGGCGCACCATGCCCATATAGCGATTATTCAGACAAATGATCTTGAGCGGCAGATCAAGCTGGCGCGCCGTCGATAACTCCTGAATACACATCTGAATACTGGCCTCGCCCGTGACACAGGCGACCGTCGCATCACGATGCGCCAATTGTACGCCAATCGCGGCCGGCAACCCAAAGCCCATGGTGCCCAGGCCACCGGAATTAATCCAGCGGCGCGGTTTGTCGAACTTGTAGAACTGCGCACTGAACATCTGGTGCTGACCCACATCGGAAGTCACGAAAGCATCGCCACCGGTGACTTCATAGAGTTTTTCAACCACGTACTGGGGTTTGATCAGCTCGCTGCCGCGATCATACTGCAGACAGTCCCTGCCGCGCCACTGGCCAATCTGGCTCCACCATTTTTTCAGCGCAGCGGCATCATTCTGTTTTCCGGTGGCATCCAGTTCCCGGGTCAGATCACTGACTACCTGCTTGACATCACCGACGATGGGCACATCGACGCGAACATTCTTGGAGATCGAGGCCGGATCGATGTCCACATGGATGATTTTCGCATGTGGACAGAATTTTTTCAGATCTCCGGTTATCCGATCATCAAAACGCACACCAATACCAATCAACACATCGCACTCATGCATCCCCATATTGGCTTCATAGGTGCCATGCATGCCCAGCATGCCGACAAACTGGGGATCGGTGCCTGGGTAGCCGCCCAAGCCCATCAGGGTATTGGTAACGGGAAAACCCAGTATGCGGCAAAAAGCGGTAAATTCCTCCGCTGCATTGCTCAAAACCACCCCGCCACCCGAATAGACCATGGGCCGTTTCGCCGACAGGATCAGCTCAACCGCCCGGCTAATCTGCTCCGGATGACCTTTCACCGTCGGTTGGTAGGAGCGCATACTGAAATCTTCCGGGTAGCTATACGGAATTTTCACGCCCGGATCGGTGATGTCCTTGGGAATATCGACAACGACCGGTCCTGGTCGCCCGGTAGTCGCAATATAGAAGGCCTTGCGCAAAGTGCTGGCCAAATCTTTAACATCTTTGACCAGGAAATTGTGTTTGACACAGGGGCGGGTAATGCCAACCGAATCGACTTCCTGAAAGGCGTCACTGCCGATAAGCGGGCTGGGAACCTGTGCGGTCAGCACCACCAGCGGAATGGAATCCATATAGGCGGTGGCAATACCCGTTAGGGCATTAGTCGCACCCGGCCCGGAAGTCACCAGCGCCACCCCCGGTTTGCCGGTAGAACGCGCAAAACCGTCAGCCGCGTGCACCGCCCCCTGCTCATGACGAGCAAGAATATGCTTGACACTTTCCTGCCGGAAAATGGCATCGTAGATATGAAGGGCTGCACCGCCCGGGTAACCAAATACAAATTCAACACCTTCATCCTGTAAAAACTGGACAAGGATATCGCCACCACCAAGTTTCACGTCTGCTTCTCCCGCATGATCGATATTTGGATACAGCAGACAGTTAACCACCTCTGCCGCATCGTACTCACGAAACGCTATAGTATAATCAGTCAACCCGGATAATTGCACTAAATTAGTCTATCCTGGACAAAAATCGGCAATCCGACACGGCTGGCAGGGTTTTGTACCTCCGAACTAAAGAGGGGC
>DRJN01000213.1 GCA_011052165.1 Gammaproteobacteria bacterium | reverse complement strand
TCGCCCTGAGCTTGTCGAAGGGTTAAGGGAACTAATCAGAACTTTCATGAAATAGTGTAGCATCATATTTTGCCCTTAGTCTCTAGCCAACTGCTCAGCCAGTAGCTGTACAGGATGAACGACACGGATGGTTTTATTTTCCAAACCCGTCTGAATGAACAGTCTGCAACCGATGTTGGTGCTGACAATGATATCCACTTTATCGGTGAGAAGTTTGTCCAGCAGATGCTGGCGCAGGATCCGCGCCTGGTGTGGGTGGCGCAGCATGTAATCACCGGCAGCCCCGCAGCAGGCGGTATCCTCAGACAGTGTGGAAAGATGAATGTCTGGAATATGCGCCAGGAGGTCCGAAGCCTGATCCGGCAGACGCAGGGCATTGAGTTGGCTGCAGGGCTGGTGGACGATAACCTGTTCCTCCAGTGCAGCGAAAGACAGCGGCCTTTTCTGTAAGGCGGTTGCGACAAAGCCTGTGATGTCGTGTAATTTTGTTTGCAACTGTTCGGCCTGAGCTTTTTGCTCGGCATGGCTCCAGTCCAGTTTCGGATAGTCCATCAGTTGCGCGCCACACCCGCTGGCCAGATACAGCACGGCATCGTAGTACTCGTGACTGAATGCCTGCAAATTGTTTCGTGCCAGGATCCGTGATTCGTTGGCCTGCCCGCTGTGTTGTTGCAGCGCCCCGCAACAGCCTTGTTCGCGCGGCAGACTTACCCGATAACCCAGGGCATGGAGCAAGTCGATCCCGGCTGCCAGTGTTTGTGCCTCGGCATTTTCCCCCATACAGCCGGTGAAGATCGCGACATGTCCGGAAAGCTTATCGCTGACCGGGTAATGGTGTCTGAATTTTTGTGCGGCAGGAAGTGAAGGTATGAGGCTTTGCAGCCAGGCCAACTTTTTATTTTGTCGCAATAATGGACGCAATAGTTTTTCAGCTCCGCTTTTCTGGTACAGACGCAGGCTCCGGTAGGCCGCCTGCATGTGCCGGCTGAGCAGTTGCCGACCGAATTTATGTAACCGGGAAGCGGGTCGGGCCTGGCTGAGATGTTGCCGGGTCATATCCATAATACGCCCGTATTCCACGCCGGAGGGGCAAATGCGTTCGCAGCGACGGCATAGCAGGCAATTATCCAGATGCCGGTGCAGGGTATCATCTGTGCCTTTAAGTTCATGGCTGGCCAGTGACTGAATCAGGGCAATGCGCCCGCGCGGGGATTCATTCTCGTTGCGGCTGATCTGGTAGGTAGGGCACTGGGGCAGGCACAGGCCGCATTTTACGCAACGATCGGAGAGGCTCAGAATCTTATTGTAGTTGTTCAAGCAGGGCGGGATCCTGTGACTAAATAAATACAGCAGGCGAATTTCAAGGTAGAATTATACGTTATTGTCAAGCTGTTTATATTTTGTTTTTTAAGATCTTGCGTGAGAAATATGTGTTTCAAATACCATGTCTTTTTCTGTTGTAACCAGCGCGAAGCTAATAAGACCTGCTGTGCTCGCTTTGGCGCGCAAAAAATGCGTGACTATGCGAAGCAACGCATCAAGGCGATGGGACTTGCGGGTGAGGATGGAGTGCGCATCAATATGGCAGGCTGTCTGGGTCGTTGTGAGCGGGGGCCGGTGATAGTGGTCTACCCGCAAGGGATTTGGTATACCTGGATCGATGAAGAAGATATCGATGAGATTATTGAGCAGCACCTGCAGCAGGGGCAGGTTGTCGAACGGTTACGAATCAAATAATTAAGCCGAATTTCAGGTAAAAGTAAATGATGGGTTTCACTTCGTTCTACCCATCCTACGTCACTAACAAATTTAAGGGTAGGATGGGTAGAACGAAGTGAAACCCATCACTAAACCGGGTGAATGAAGAATGCCTGAAATGCTGATTCCCGGACCATCCGGGGAAATCGAGGTGCGCCTTGAACCTGTGGATAAAGTTGATTCAACCATAGAACTCCGTCCAGTCCCGCTGGCGGTGATCTGCCATCCACACCCCGTCTATGGCGGCACCATGACCAATAAGGTTGTGCACATTCTGGCGGCGGGATTTCGTGAGCTGGGCGCACGCACCGTGCGCTTCAATTTTCGTGGCGTAGGACGCTCGGGCGAGGAATTCGATAATGGCATCGGTGAAACCGACGATCTGCTAGCGGTGGTAGCATGGGCGCTGGCACGTTTTCCTGCTTCTCCTTTGTGGCTGGCCGGTTTTTCCTTCGGCGCATGGATTGCACTGAAGGCAACGGCGCAATTGCAGCCTGAGCGATTGGTGCTGGTCGCTCCCCCAGTGGATATGTACAACTTTAGCCTCATATCAGAGGTTAGCGTACCTTGGATGGTGATTCAGGGCGGCGAAGATGAAATTGTTTCAGCAGGGGCCGTGGCCAATTGGGTGGCGCAACGCCAGCCTGCGCCACAGTTCAAAACCCTGGATTCGGCGGGTCATTTTTTCCATGGTCAGCTCAATGCCCTGAAAGATGCTTTAAAGTCAGGATATTAATAGGGCGGAGCCTCGGGCCACGCCGGAGCCTGAGGAGCAAAAAGTGCTTAATGGAGGATGAAAACCAGGGGACTGTTTGACGCCCATTCTTTTTTCGTCACCGGGTGCTAAATTAATTGCATTTTGTTGTTGACAGAATATTACTAGTTGGTTATATTAATAACCACTGATTAATTGTTTTTAACTCCTCCATCCTCCTTATGGTGGTTATTTTAACGCGCGGTTACCCCTTTTCCGCGCTATTTTTTTGCCTGAAATTTGTTAAACATCTCACACAGCGTGCGTGAACG
>DRJN01000212.1 GCA_011052165.1 Gammaproteobacteria bacterium | reverse complement strand
TCATCGCCATCCCTGTCCGGCGACATCGCCAGCGCCTGACCGGCAAAGACGCCAGCCAGCGTAAACGCAATACCTGCCGCTATCGCTTTAAGTTTCATATCTTTCATTTAGGACTCTCCTTGAATTGAGGTTTTACCAAGGTTAATTTACATATTGCTTTGCTAGGCTTTGAAGAATGTTTGTAACAACTACACTTCTAGCGAAGCGCTATCAGGTCATGACACACAACATTCAGGGAGAACCCCGCCCATCCATGCGCAGGGCAAACATCTTTCCTGTTGACCTCATGCGAGAAATTCTAGGGGCAATTTGTTACCGTTAGTTGACAGTTCGTTGACAGTTGGTTGAAGCTTTGGATCCCGAACGAAATCAATCAGGTACAGAGATAAAAATTAAATCTGAATACAAATCATACACTGATAACTGTTCCGAATTTCTGTCCACTATATGATCACGTTCGTGATGAGTCCTTCGACAGGCTCAGGACGAACGGTTTTGCTGGACAGAAATTCGGAACCCTTATTTAGTAAGATTAGCGCTGAATGCTGACTTAGTAAGTTTCACGTTCGTGATGGATCCCATTCGATAGAAATAGCGAGGAACACACTTCAGGATAAACAGGATCAGACATAGGCTTCCGCTTCTGGACAAGTTATTTTCTGCGGCATAGTCTATTACTATGGCCAACGCATTCGCACAATCCAAAACAAACTGGGATGCAGACTGGCATGCCAAAGCTCTAACGCAGGTGCTCGCCAGGCTGCAAACTTCAGCGCATGGTCTCACCCAGAGTGAGGCGGCGGCGCGTTTGCTGTCTTACGGCCGCAACTGTCTGCCCCGCCCGGCACCGCCGGGTATGGCTCAGGTTTTTCTGCGCCAGTTTGCCAGTCCGCTGATCTATGTCCTGCTGGTCGCAGCATTGTTGTCCCTGCTAATCCGGGAATACTCGGATGCCGGTTTTATTTTTGCGGTACTGATGATCAACGCCATTATTGGCACTGTGCAGGAATATTCCGCCCAGCGTGCAGCCGCTTCATTGAACCAACTGGTCAGCACTCGCTGCCGGGTACTGCGCGAAGGCGATAGCTGGGAGATCGATGCGCAAGAACTGGTTCCCGGTGATATCGTTCTGCTGGAGTCCGGCGATCGAACGCCAGCAGATCTCCGTCTGCTACAGGCCCATGATCTGCAACTGGACGAATCCCTGCTCACGGGTGAATCCGTCCCGGTGCAGAAAGACCCGAACAGGGAACTGGCGGGCGAGACTCTGCTGGCCGATCGGGCAAACATGGTCTTCGCCGGCAGTCTAGTGATCCGGGGACGGGCACAGGGCGTGGTAGTCGCCACCGCGCTAGCCACTGAAATGGGGCATATCGCCAGTGCGATTCTTAATCGTGTCCCACCGCGCGCACCTTTACTGCTGCGAATGGAAAAATTCACCCATCTGATCGCCCTCCTGGTCATACTCGCCGCCCTCGTCATGGCCGCCGTGGCCGCCAGCCGCAGCATCCCTATGACGGAAATCTTTCTGTTGGTAGTGGCGCTGGCGGTCTCTGCCATTCCCGAAGGTCTGCCAGTGGCGTTAACCGTAGCGCTGGCCATCGGTATGCGGCGCATGGCGCGGCGCAACGTTATTGTGCGGCGGCTGGTGGCAGTAGAAGCCCTGGGTTCCTGCACCTTCATCGCCACTGACAAAACCGGTACGCTGACGGTTAATCAACTCCCCGCCCGCCGCATCGTCTTCAGTCGGGGCGAGAAATATGAAATCAGCGGCGAAGGCGTGCAGCCGGACGGCCATATTCTGAGTTCAGAGGGAACGCCAACACTGGCGGGGAAAAGCTTGCTTGAGCGCCTGTGCCTGGCCGCGGTGCTAGCGGACAATGAGGGCTTTATCGGCCACCGTGACAGACAATGGAGCCATCACGGCGACAGTGCCGATGTCGCCCTGCTGGTGATGGCGCATAAAGCAGGGATTGTCAAAGAAGAAAGCCTGAACGCGTTTCCCGAGCTGGCGGTGATTCCGTTTGAACCGGAGCGCCGCTTCTCCGCCAGTCTCAACCGGGGCGATGGCGGGCCGCAGGCCTTTGTCAAAGGTGCGCTGGAAGCACTCTTGCCCATGTGCTGCTATATGGCGGCAATAAAAAAAGATCAGCCCATGGATGCAGCGTTACTGGAACAGCGGGCGCATACGCTGGCTTCTCAGGGCTACCGTGTACTGGCGCTGGCCAGCGGCAATATCGAAACCGATGCAGAAAAACACTTTGGTCCGGAACATTTGCGGGGACTCACCCTGCTGGGCCTGGTGGGCATGATCGATCCGCTACGCAACGAGGCCCCGGCAGCGGTGCGCGCCTGCCGCACCGCCGGTATCGAGGTCGCCATGATCACCGGTGATCATCCCGCCACGGCCCTGACTATCGCTCGCGAGCTGGATCTGGCCCAGTCCATTGAACAGGTCATCAATGGCACGCAACTGAAACAGATCAGGAATGAAGCTGAACTGGATCATCTCACTCGCACGGCGCGGGTGTTCGCCCGGGTAGAGCCACAACAGAAACTGGACATCGTACAATCCCTGCAACGCAACGGCCATTTCGTTGCCGTGACCGGTGATGGCGCTAATGACGCCCCCGCTCTGCGCGCTGCCCAGGTTGGCGTGGCCATGGGTAAAGCTGGCACCGAGGTGGCGCGGGAGTCCGCCGAACTGATTCTCACCGATGACAACTTCGCCTCTATCATCGCCGGGGTGGAAGAAGGCCGTATCGCCTACGCCAATGTGCGCAAGGTGATCTTCCTGTTGATATCCACCGGCCTCGCCGAACTGGTACTGTTCACCCTGGCGCTGCTCAGCGGTCTGCCGCTGCCTCTGCTCGCGGTACAACTACTCTGGCTCAACCTGGTCACCAATGGCATTCAGGATGTGGCGCTGGCCTTTGAACCGGGTGAAGGCGATGAATTACATCATCCTCCACGCCCACCAAAGGAAGCAATCTTTAATCGCCTGATGATAGAGCGGGTCATGCTTTCGGCGCTGGTCATCGGCACGCTGGCGTTCTTTTTGTTTCAGTGGTTGCTGACGCAGAGCTACAGCCTTGATGAAGCACGCAACGGCACGCTGTTATTAATGGTGCTGTTCGAGAATATCCATGTTTTTAACAGCCGCTCCGAAACGCGTTCGGTGTTACAACAAAATCCCCTGCACAACCGCATCCTCCTGTTCGGCACCCTCGCCGCCCAGGCCATTCACATTGGCGCTATGTATACGCCCTGGCTGAATAATGTACTGCGCATTCAACCCGTCTCACCGCAACACTGGCTGCAACTACTGGGACTGACGCTGAGCGTTCTCATCGTGATGGAGCTGCACAAGTTGTTGCGCCGCAGGTTTTTTAATCAGGGAACATATAAACAACCCCGCCGCAAGCGGACGGGGAATTAAACCCAAAGAGATTAATTCTTCCGTTCATTGTGAACCCTTCGAGAGGCTCAGGGCGAGCGAACAATATTATGATTTGCACCAGACATTACCGTTCGTGCTGAGCTTGTCGAAGCGCGATTTGGAATCAAGCAGTTTTTTCCTACACCAGCACGGCCACCACCAGCACCACGGTTTCGATCACTTCAACCATGGCTCCGGCCGTATCACCGGTTGTGCCGCCCAGGCGTTTGCACATTATCGCCCGCAGCAGGACAAAGGTCGCGAGGGCGGCGATGATCGGCGAAGCCGCGCGCCAGCCCAGGCTGACAAGAATAATGAGACAAACGAACAGCGGCAGCAGGATGCCGCCGATCCAGGAGACGTTTTCCGCTATGGCTGTCGCCAGTCCGCCGGGGCGTACATAGGCGGTGGTCTGAAACAACAGGGGCAGTGCGGTGCGTGCAAGCAAAGGGGCAAGTATCAGAACCGGCCAGTGAACTCCGGTGACAAGCGTTTGCAGTGCAGCGAATTTGATCAATAACAGAAGCACAATCAAAACAACCGCAGCCGGACCACTGCGCGGATCTTTCATAATCGCCAGGCTGCGTTCCCTGTCACCCAGCCCGCCCAGCCAGGCATCGGCGCTGTCGGCCAGGCCATCCAGATGCAGGGCGCCGGTGATCAGCACCCAGGCCGCCAGCACCAGCGCCGCTTGCAGGCCGTCCGGCGCACCGGCCAGCAGCATGTTCAGACCGGCCAGCAACAGACCAATGACGATTCCGACCAGCGGATAGTACAGCAGGGAGCGGCCCATCTCAGCTTCGCTAATATCACGCAGAGCCGGGACAGGAATGCGCGTAAGAAACTGTAGGGCGATAATAAAGGAACGCATTATTT
>DRJN01000211.1 GCA_011052165.1 Gammaproteobacteria bacterium | reverse complement strand
GGTATGCTCTTTCATGGTATGGCTCCTATTGAGTTTGCTTGACTCCACACTTTAATCCAATTTCGTGTTAAAGGTGAGGAGTCCATACCATTGAGGTGCATGCACAAACCAACAGCTTTGCCGACATGATTTACCTGAAGAGACAAGAATATTAGCCTGTAAAATAGGTTTTCAGAGCTACCAGTTCACCGCACCAAAAGCGCGCACTATCCACCAATCACCGGTGGCCACTCAAAACCTGTCGTGACTAACGATGATGAATCTCACGCAACCCCAAATTTTCAGCCAACATAGTGGCCACCAAAGTATTCATGCTCACGCCTTCCGCTTTGGCCCGTGCAGCCAGCCGTGCATGTAAACTCTTCGGTACTCGTTGAACAAATTTGCCGCTGGTACCGCCAGTAGCGGGGGCAGGAATATCGCGCCCATTTTCAGCATAGGCCAACATCCACGCTGTAAAAGCATCCCTACCGTTTTCGATAGCCTCCTCAACGCTATCGCCATCGGACATACAGCCGGGTAAATCGGGCCACGTAATAAGAAAACCTCCACCGTCATCAGCAGACAGTGGAGCAATGTCGAAAGCATAATCATCAAAAACATGGATCTGGGTCACGGCTTACACCTCAATATCGTCAATCTATGGTACTAAATGCAGTATCACCATCCAACTCAGAGTAGAGTAACATGCAAGGCTTCCCTCAAAGACGCACGACCCCGGGGCCTCCGCATCACGACACCGAAGGCGCGCAACTTGGACCGGCAACTTGGACCGGCTTGCAAAGTAGCAATAATCGTATTACGATCTTCTTATCGATGATAAGTATGTAGGTTTAGTGGCGCATGGAAACGACTATATCCAGCAAGTTCCAGGTTGTTATTCCCAAAGCAATCCGCAATCGGCTGCACTTGCGTCCGAAACAGAAGCTTCGGATCCTGGAAAAAGGTGGGGTGCTATATCTCATCCCTGAGCGCCATATCCAGGAACTGCGTGGGATCGCTCCCGGAGTTGAGGTCAGAGACTACCGAGACAAGACCGAACGCTTCTGATGCAGCTTATCGATTCCTGTGGATGGCTGGAATACATTACTGATGGGCCATTAGCTGACAAATATGCCGCCTTTATAGAAAGCAACCGTAATCAGTTCCTCGTCCCGACGCTTATCGTTTACGAAGTTTACAAATTCCTACGCCGGACGACGACAGAAGAAATGGCTCTCCAGGCCGTGGCACACCTGGAAACCTGCCAAACAATCGGGTTGGATCTAACGCTGGCCATGGAAGCCGCCGATCGATCAATCCTGCATCAGCTGGCCATGGCAGATGCTATTGTCTATGCAACATCTCAGCACTATAAAGCGGAACTTGTAACCTCTGATGCAGACTTCAAGAATCTTCCCGGCGTTCACTTCATTACTAAATAACGAATCACAAGTCACTAATTCCCATTCACTATCACTGCGGCAAAGTCTCTCACCAACCACCAATCACAGCGCCACTGGCGCACACCCACCATTTGCCACCCACCACAAAGCACACGCACGGTTCCCTCATCGCCCGTCACTTCTGGATGATGCATAAACCCGATAATAACCGTAGAGACCCGTTTATTTAATGGCTGTGTGGAATATCACTACTAGGGTTCTGGACTTCACCAAAAGTGCGATCCAGCCGACTCCATGTAGGAGCGGCTTCAGCCGCGAAACAATCGGGCCTAAAGTTGCTCCTACAATGCTGTTCCTTATAGCATTTGGCGGAGAGGGTGGGATTCGAACCCACGAAGGGCTTACACCCTTGCTGGTTTTCAAGACCAGTGCCTTCGACCACTCGACCACCTCTCCTGTTTCTGGACATTACTCTGGACTTACCCGTGATCACGACTGTTAGCCCACGTAGGGTGTTACGTGGGCATGTAATGCCTACCCTACTTGCCCCTGATTTTAACCTGTTTTCGCGATTAAATCACTCGAACCAAATCGCGCCCACAGATAACTCATCACACTGTAGTAAAAAGCAAATAGCACCAAAAATATATTTAACATCGTTGACTCGGCCAGTTGGACAACATATCCATAGATACCGAATCCACTCAAAACAATTGACGCCGCTATCAGACCTATCATTGCCGTATTCGCAGACAGCCCCATATTCTGCAAGATATGGTGGATATGCATACGATCAGATCTAAATGGAGACTGCAACTTGAGGAGCCGATGAAACATAATGCCTACCGTATCAAGCAATGGCACGGCAAGTATCCAAAGCGCTGACACTGGACTCACAATACGATTATCTCCCTGAGACAGGGTGATAAGAAACCACGTCAGCATAAAGCCTATGAAAAGACTGCCCGCATCACCCATAAAGACTACTTTCCTAAGCAGTGGCGATTTTAAGTTAAACGCTAAAAATGCCACTATGACACCCACCAGAACAAACAGTAACATTACTTCGCCGATACGGCTGCCCAAAATAGATAATACGATTAGCGATATCACCGCGACCAATGAGAGCCCACCCGCTTGACCATTCATACCATCGGACATATTGATTGCATTAATCACCCCGACAGTAGAAAATATTGTAAATGGGATGGCCCAATATCCCATGACTACAATTGAATCTCCAACCAATGCACCCAAGTCATAAATTATGACCCCGCCCCAATAACACATCAGCAAAGCAGCACCGATTTGTGCAACAAACCGAGCCCATGAACTCAGTTCATGCAGATCGTCCAGGACACCAACCACCACGAGCAATACAGAGGCAGCAAACAGGCTTCTGTAATCAGACAATTGTAATGGCAAAATAAGCAGCGTAACGAAAAACCCGCTGAACATAGCCAACCCTCCCACCAGCGGAGTGGGCTCACCATGAAGTTTGTGGCCACCGGGATAATCCAACAGATCCAAACGATAGGCGTACTTCCTGTAGCCTAATATAAAGACGCAGGTCGCCCCCCCAGCTACCAGCACTATGATCAGTTCTATCACACGTAATTCCTACGAGGCGGCACCTATATACCGAGTATTAACCTCTAGCTCGCTTAAAACGTGCCATGTTCACCATTACGCAATAAGGCACTCGTAAGGAATCTTCAGGCCTTCATGCAACTTCTTGATCATTATCAGCGTTAAACTGCGCTTTCTACTCAGCACCTCAGATACACGCCCACTCGGCCCGATATAAGGCTCTAAATCTTTGCGCGACATGCTGTTCTGCTCCATCAAAAATTTTATCGCCTCAATAGGGTCCGATGCGGGAATTGTATAGTGCTCGTCCTCATACCTCTCAACGAGCAACATTAAGACATCCAATTCATCACCTCTTGGCGTATTGGATTTTGCACCCCATAGCTCATCAATGCGCTTTAACGCACGATTCATCTCGCGGTCATTCTTAATAGGTTTCAGTTTCATCATAAACCTCAAGTATGCTCAATATCATCGATCTCGTCATATTCCCTATGTGTCCCCACAAAGCGAATAAGCATCCCATGTCGAATATAATCCATAATGACTACAATCCTGTATTTGTTACCGCATATATTAAAAACAACACGGTTGTTCTTTAAGATGCTCGCATTACGTAGGTCCGTCTTTAGTTCGTGCGGCGTACTCCATTTTGCCGTTGCACAATAAT
>DRJN01000210.1 GCA_011052165.1 Gammaproteobacteria bacterium | reverse complement strand
TCCAGTGTGCCGATGAGCAGTGCGACGCACACCGCCATGGCGGTGATGATGGTGTTGAAGTACAGCCGACGCAACGCGTCGGACAAGGCCCAGTGGTAGGCGCGCAGCATGACCAGCCCGTCCAGCGAATCCATCAGGGTCATACCCGCCGTGAACAGGAAGGGAAAGATCATAATGCCCCAGAGCGGGAAGGTGGACGTGGTGGCCAGGGTGGCCGAAATGCCGAGGATGGCGATCTCGGTGGCGGTGTCGAAGCCGAGGCCGAAGAGTATGCCGAAAGGGTACATATGCCAGCTCCGGCTTACACGCCTGAACAGGAAACGGAAGATACCGGCGAAAAACCCGCGCTGATCGAGCAGGGCGTCGATGCTCTCCTCGCGCAGGGCCTGCGTGCCGTGCCCGCGGCGGTAGTCGCGGTAGGTCTTCACCATTCGCCAAAGGATGACAAGATTGATCAGACCGATGAGAGTCAGGAAGGTGGCCGAGATGCTGGTGCCGAAGATCTCACCGAATCTGGAAAACTCGCCGAGTTGCGACTTAAAGCCGCGCGCGCCCAGGGCGATCACGGCAGATAAGGCGATGACGACGGTAGAGTGGCCGAGCGCGAAGAAGAAGCCAACCGCGACCGGTCGCCTGCCTTCCTGGCGCAACTTGCGGGTGACGTTGTCGATAGCGGCAACATGATCGACATCGAAGGCGTGACGGGCACCAAACACCCAGGCCAGCCCCGCGAGTCCGAGGATGCCGGGCTGGCTTGCGGCTAGACCGAAGGCGGCGAGCCAGGACAGGAGGTTGGCCGCAAGCAGGGTGAGCAGCAGCACGGCCAGCGGACGACGCGGGATGCCGTGCAGCATCTGTTCCAGATAACTCATCGGCCTCCCTCGGGAAAGGTGGCGCCCCCATCGGCCTTCTTGTCTATCTCCCGGGTGAGGGTTTCAAGCAATGGCGTGTAATGCGTAATCCGCATCATCTTTTCAGTCTCCACACGGGATTGTATTGGATTCCCCGGCAGAGGGCGATTGATCGCCCCCATCGTTCCCATCGCTTCCCATCGCTTCCCATCGCTTCCCAAGTCACATCCGTTATCGCGCCAATATTCAAAGAGTATAGAAGATAAAGGGTCTTTCCCATAAAGTCTACGGGTTTTGAATAGCCAAAGACGCTACTTTTCCCGGTTACCCTGCCGGACTGTGAATGCCGGACTAAACCTTGAACCGATTGACCTCGATCTGAAGTTCGGCCGCTATGCCCGCCAGGTCATTGCTCAGGTTGCCGCTTTGCGTGACATGGGTGGCCGTCTGTTCGGACAGATCTTTTATCGCAGTAATACTCTGATCGATACTGGCCACGACCTGAGACTGTTCCTCGGACGCGGCGGCTATCTGGGTATTGATATCATTGACAGATGAAATGGATTGCACAATGCTATTCAGAGACTCCCCCGCGTGACTGGCCTGGGTGACACTGTGCCCGGCCTGTTGCTGACTTTGTTCCATGGTATCCACGGCCTTGCCCGAAATTTCCTGCAATTTCTCGATCATATCCCTGATTTCTTCCGTTGATTTCTGAGTACGCGCCGCCAGTGTTCGCACTTCGTCGGCCACCACTGCAAAACCACGCCCCTGATCCCCGGCGCGCGCGGCTTCAATGGCGGCATTCAGTGCCAGCAGGTTAGTCTGCTCGGCAATTCCGCGAATCACGTCAATTACCCCGCCGACATTTTGCGCGCCTTCCTGCAACTGAGTCATCGTGCCCGCGGCCGCTTCCAGCTTACTGGAGAGCTGCTGAATATCACTAATCGCAGCATTGACAGCGTGCTGTGTCGTCTGTGTATTGGCATCCGTTTCGGCGCTGGACTGCGCAGCCTCTGCGGCATGACGGTTGACTTCTTCCGCCGCCGCCGCCATTTCATTGATAGCGGTTGCGATCTGGTTCGTTTCACTGCCCTGATTGTGAACGGCCGCGCCGGACGCATCGTTAATTTCCGCCAGTCTGGAAGATGAATCAGACAGTTGCCGGGTGATTTCCGATATCCGGCTTACGGTATTACGCATACTATCCGCAAACCGGTTAAAGCTTTTTGCAATTCGAGAAATTTCATCTTTCCCCCCTTCAGGCAGGCGGCGGGTCAGATCACCGTCCCCTTCTGAAATGTTCTGCAGCACTTCGAGCAGGATTTTCAGCCTTGAGCCAATGAATTTGCGGTAAATAAAAAGAAGGATCAGATAGGCAATGATCATTGCAGCCAGGATAACGCTGAGGAGAGTGTGCTCAATGCTTTTTCCGCGCGCCAGCGCCGAAGCAATAGACAGATCCACTTCCAGCACTCCGCGCACATCACCCAGTTTCCAGTCAGTCCTGGGTGTGTCAGCCCGGCTATTGTGGCAGGATACACAGGCTTTACTCACCATGCGGTCGGCAATCGCCACCCGCATCACCGGCTCACCCTTTATGGTGTCTATGCGTGTCACAACAGTATTCGGGTTACTGCTCAGCGTCTTCCAGGCCTGCCGGCCAAAATTATCCAGTTGTCTTGATGCCCGGTTGGGGAAAGGAAAAGGCGAATACAGGGAAACGGTCGTGCCGTCACCAGAATACAGTTTGCTTAAATCATGGATCATGGTGGCGGGCAGCGGAATAGTATCGGGATCATTTTCGTAGTTGAAGCTGCTCTTTATGCCGCCTTTGCCCAGCACTTTTTTAATGACGTTTTTGACGTAATAGGCGCGCAAGGTTTTTAACTGGTTCACCGTACGCTGGGCCGTTTCCAGCGCATCCGTTTCAGCGTTTCGTCTGACCAGTTCCGGGGTGACCACTGCTACGGCAATAATTACAAGAATGAAAAGAAAGGTGATGGGTAGAAACAGTTTAAAAAACAGGGAATGGCGCATAAAAGCCTCTTATCGAATATCTGTGATCCAGCAGTGTAGAGACTATCGGTTCTGTAGTAATAAACCTTTAGCTATTGATTTTTATAACATTTATTTTCTTGAGGGTATTTTGGCTGCGCGGGCAGGGGAGTTGAGGCATGGGTTTTCACGAGGAACTTCAGGGCGAACCCTTCGACAAGCTCAGGGCGAACGGAAGAGAGACTCAGGGTGAGCGGAAGAGAGACTCCAGGGTGAGTGGAAGAGAGGCTCAGGGTGAGCGGAAATAGTGTTTCGCAGTAAGTTGCAGGGAATGGAATGACACCCAAAGAGATTAAATCACCCGGTCATTTCCCCCATCGATCGGGATCTGTGCGCCGGTGGTTTTAGCGAAGAGTGGACCGGCGAGGGCGCAGGCCAGTTCAGCCACGTCTTTTGAACGGACTTCGGTTTTGAGTAGATTCTTGGTTTTGTATTCCTGCACGCTGAGGTGGTAGTGACGGGCGCGTTTTTCCAGTACTTCATCGGTCCAGATGGCGGTGTCGAAGACCGCATCCGGATGCAGGATGTTGACGCGGATCCCGTCTCCTGCCAGTTCCAGCGCCGCCACGCGGGCAAGCTGGGTCATACCGGCCTTGGCGACGGAATAGCTGGAGGCGCCGGGACCGGGGGCGGGCACATTTTTCGAGGCGACAAAAATCACCGCCGGATCGACGCCCTGTTTCAGGAAAGGAATACAGGCGCTGAGTACGCGCTGATGGCTGGAGAGATTGATGGCCATGCTTTTATCCCAGTTCGCATCATCAAGATCTTCGATGCTGGCGCTCAAGGGAAAGGTGCCGGCATTGCTGATCAGAATATCCAGGCCGCCAAAGCGGCTGACCAGGTGCTGCAATGCAGACTGAATATGTGAGCGACCGCTGACATCGCAGGCTATGCCGATCACGGATGGGGAGCCAAACAAACTTTCAATTGCCGGATTGATATCCAGTGCCGCGACCACGGCGCCCTGTGCCAGCAGGGATTCCACACAAGCTTTGCCAATGCCGCTGGCGGCGCCGGTGACCAGGGCGATTTTTCCCTGCAAAACGGCAGCCTGTTTGTTTTTTTTCAGCTTCGCCTGTTCCAGCTCCCAGTATTCCAGCTCGAAAATATCCTTCTCCGGCAGCGCGCGCCAGCCGCCCAGTTTTTCTGCCTGGAGGATGCTTTTCATGGTGTGCTGGTTAATGTCGTCGATAATGCTTAGCGCGTTCACCGCGTTAGC
>DRJN01000209.1 GCA_011052165.1 Gammaproteobacteria bacterium | reverse complement strand
TAAATCACCGTTCGTCCTGAGCAAAGTCGAAGGGCAGGCAGGGTAAATCATAGTGGTTTTTGTTCCACATTCATGGTTCGACAAGCTCACCACGAACGTGGAGTATATACCAGCACATTTTGAACGTGGAACATATGCCAGTACACTTTGAACGTGGAGCATATACCAGTACACTTTTAAGCGTATCGGGTTAAATTACCGTTAAGCATATCTGATTAAATCACCGTTCGTCCTGAGCAAAGTCGAAGGGCAGGCAGGGTAAATCATAGTGGTTTTTGTTCCACATTCATGGTTCGACAAGTTTATGATGTACCACAGGCGCGGTCTTTCGATTGTCCAACAATCAATGCTGCACAGTATATTTCGCCGCAAGCAGCGGGGAATTCAACCCGTCGAGATTAAATATGGATTTTCTGAATACCACTGCTGTTCTGATTTCGCTGGCTGCCCTGTTCAGCTATCTCAATTATCGTTATCTGAAAATTCCGACCACCATTGGCATTATGCTTATCGCCCTGAGCATTTCTCTGGGCCTGCTGGCGGCTGACTCCCTGGGACTGACACACCTGGGTGCACATGCGGAAAAAATGCTGCGCAGCATCGATTTTTACAAAGCGCTGATGCAGGGGATGCTCAGCTTTCTGCTATTTGCCGGTGCCCTGCATGTGAGCCTGAATGATCTTCTCAAGCAGAAATGGTTGATCCTGTTTCTGGCCACCGTGGGCATTCTGGTGTCCACTTTTCTTGTCGGCTGCATGAGCTGGGTCGTGCTCAATGGGTTGGGGCTGGAGATTTCTTTTATCTATTGCCTCGTGTTCGGGGCTCTGATTTCACCCACTGATCCGATTGCAGTCATGGGGATACTCAAAGGTGCAGGGGTCAGTCAAAGTTTAAAAACAAAAATCGCGGGCGAGTCCCTGTTCAATGACGGCGTGGGGGTGGTGATTTTTTTGGTCCTCCTGGATATTGCGACTGGCAGAAGCGGGGCGGATGCACAGTCGATCAGTCTATTGTTATTGCAGGAGGCGGGAGGGGGACTGCTCTTCGGGTTAGTGTCGGGCTATCTGGTTTTTAGAATGCTGCGTCAGATTGATAATTATCAGGTTGAGGTGCTGCTGACCCTGGCGCTGGTCATGGGGGGCTATGCGCTGGCAAATGCATTACATGTTTCCGGACCGATTGCGATGGTTGTCGCCGGCTTGATCATTGGCAATCATGGGCGCAGCCTGGCTATGTCTGAGAAGACCCGCAAGCACCTGGACATGTTCTGGGAACTCGTGGACGAAGTTTTGAATGCGGTGCTGTTTGTGCTTATCGGCATGGAAATTCTGGTGCTGAATTTCAGGGGTGAATACCTGCTGGCTGCACTGGTGATCATTCCCATCGTGCTGGCGGCACGCTATGTCAGCGTAGGTCTACCGGTGATTCTTCTACGTCGTTTCCACGGCTTCAGCCCCCATGTGCTGGAGATCCTGACCTGGTCCGGGTTACGTGGTGGTATTTCAGTAGCGCTGGCGCTGTCACTGCCGCTGGGTATCGAGCGGGATGTGATTCTGGCCATTACCTATTCGGTCGTGGTCTTTTCAATCCTGGTACAGGGGCTGACTATCGGCGCCCTGGTGAATGGGAATAATCGGGGATGGCGCGGATAAGAGTATCCGTGAGCGATATTAGGACGTCAAAGCCGTAAATAACAGGGGCAGTTTCTCGGGCAGTTTTTCGATATTATCAATAACGGTATAACCACCGGGACCAAAGATATCCTGGATATAGTCATCCGCTTTTTTGTCCAGACTGATGCAATAGCCGAACATACCTTTAGATGATATTTCATCGACCGCTTTTTTAGCGTCGCTGATTAAATACTGTTCATCATCGACATCGATATCAGAAGGTTCACCATCGGTGAGTATCAGTAATAATTTTTTGTCGGCTTTTTGCGCTTCCAGATAATGCGCGGCATGACGAATAGCGGCACCCATGCGGGTTGAAAAGCCTGCATCCATGGCGGCGAGCCGCGCTTTCACGGCGTCATCAAAATGCTCGTTGTAACCTTTAATATGATAATAGCGGACATTATGCCGGGTATCGGAATGAAAACCCGCTATGGCGTATTTATCATCCAGTTGTTCGATAGTCCAGGCCAACAAGGAAACTGCTTCCTGACTGAGTTGTAAAATGCTTTGCTCGGAGCCGGTCGGAATATCATTGAGTGAAGCGGATAAATCCAGCAGCAACATCACGGCAATATCGCGGCCATCATGCCGGTGGCTCATGTTAATGCGCGGATCAGGCTGCACTCCGCACTTGTAATCAATCAGAGAACGAATGGCGACATCCAGATCCAGCTCACTACCTTCTTCCTGATAACGCACTCGTACATATTGTTGTGGCTTGAGCATATCCAGAATTTGTTTTAAACGCTTCGCCAGTGACTTATGTTTGTTCAGGATAACATCAATATCTGATGCGTTGGCGGAGGGATGAATCGACTCATATAAACTCACCCAGTCGGGCTTGAATGTTTTAGTATGATAGTCCCATTCCGGATAATGGCGGGGCGGTAATCTGTCGACTTCGAGTTCTTCCGGTTCAACATCCCGGTTGTCGTCAAAGGCTTCCTCTTCGTCACCCTCTTCGATAAACATCCACATATGACGATTATCATCCCGGTAATCAACTTCGGTATTTTCAAAGCGGATATGAGGGGATTGATCACTTTGCAGGCGTGTCCGTGCGATAAATGAAACCGCAATATCCGCCATAATTTTGGTGCTGGCGCCATCGGTATCTACTGCCGAATAAAATTCGGCGACAAAATCCAGAATAAATTTATTTTTATAAGCATGATGTTCATCCAGGATTGCACGCGATAATATTGCCAGGCGGTGACGTATGCAGGATTCTTTTTCCGGATGACAGTCGCCTTCAACGGGTGTGGGGTGCAGGGCCAGTAAGTATTTACGCAGCCCCGGATATTCTCTTAGCATTAAGTACTCTACACGCGAGTCTTCAAAATGCTCGATGGCAAGCCGCTGGAACGGACTGAAATTGTCAGCAATAATGGCTGTAGTCCATTGACGATGTGCGGCGATGTGGGCAATGGTTATCCGGTAACGGTCGATTCCTGATACACCATTTATGTCATCATAAACATCGGGCACGCGAATACCCAGGTGGTCATAATAAGGGACAGGTTTCCGTAGCTCGTCGAAACCCAGTGAGAAAGGTATAAAATAAGAATTATCCTGCCACATGCTGCGTAGATACATATCGAGCTTGCGCTCGTTATCCATGAATAGCGTTCCATGACGTTCGCGCTGCACCATGGCTTTGCTGTCAGCCGATTGTAAACTGAAGTAATCTTTCTGGCGTTCCGGGTGCTTCTTGTAATTGCGCACGCCGTATTCGATCCAGTGTTTTAAACCTTCCAGTGATAACTGGTTCAGCAAGTAGGGGATTTGCTTTAATAATTCAGGAAAGCCCTGGCTGGAGTGTGTTTTATGAATACCATGAACCGAAGTGGTCGTGGTTTCCATCATCTCGAAAATAATATCAAGAAAATACTGCATCTGCTCCAGCGTCCCTAATCGGCGGGAGGCTTCCGGCAGGCACTGCATAAACGGTGGAATGGCCTTGCCATTCGGGGTGCGTGACATATCCCATACGCACTTGGAAACGATTTCCAGTATGGGTTCACCCAGACGATGGGCGATACCCGGCATTTTTTCCAGATAAATCATTACCGGTTCCCAACCGCGCCCGATCATGCAGATCTGCGACGCGCCTGACAGGTATTTTTCGACCCCCTCCTGGCTTAGATTACGCAAGGCATCCTTAATACAGTCATCAAAACAATCGTCCAGTTGGGAGAAGCTACATTTAAGCCTGTCGCGATAAACGTGTAAGGGAGTATTGTTCATAATTTTTCAGCTACCATGGAATTTCGCGCAGGGAGGCTTTATGGTGGCAAAATATTCTAATGGTTATGCAAATACGGCATCAATAGCATGATCTAATGTGCTGCGAATATCCGCATCATCGGTGATGGGGCGTACCAGCGCCATGCGGCAGGCGGCTTTGGCATCAATGCCTTTGTTCATTAAATTCGCCGCATAAACCAGCAGCCGGGTTGAAATACCCTCATCCAGGCCATGGCCTTTCAGATTGCGAGCAGTATGTGCAACCTTCACCAGCTTGTCGGCGTTCTCTTTGTCAATGCCGGCTTCTTTAACCACAATCGCAACTTCAACTTCAGCATTCGGGTAATCAAAGTCCAGCGCGCTAAAACGCTGCTTGGTGGACTGCTTCAAGTCTTTCATCAGGCTTTGGTAGCCGGGGTTGTAGGAGATCACCATCTGAAAATCCGGATGGGCGTTAACCAGTTCACCTTTCTTATCCAGCGGTAAAGTACGGCGGTGGTCCGTCAGCGGATGAATCACCACCGTGGTGTCCTGGCGGGCTTCAACAATTTCATCCAGGTAACAAATCGCACCTATGCGTGCCGCGATAGTCAAGGGGCCATCCAGCCAGCGAGTGCCGTTGGCATCCAGCAGGTAGCGGCCGACCAAATCCGAGGCGGTCATGTCTTCATTACAGGCCACCGTAATTAAAGGTTTACCCAGTTTCCAGGCCATGTGTTCAATAAAACGTGATTTACCACAACCGGTAGGGCCTTTTATCATCACCGGCAGGCGGGCGGCATAAGCCGCTTCATATAAAGTCACTTCATCAGCCTGTATTTCGTAAAAAGGCTCTTCGGTTATTTTGTATTGTTCGATGTCGATATTTGACTGGTTCATAGAAATAGCCCTGATGGATGTTGGTCTTGATTCTTAGACATACCTATTCTAAATGGGTCTTGAGCTTATACCAAACTTAAATATTTCAGGGATCAGGCGAGTATGGCGGTTTATCTGAAAATTCGCGATCTACCCTTATTTTCTCTCATTTTCAATAAATTATCTGAAAATCTGCCTGGGCCAGTCTCCGACCTTGTGAAACAATGAATATTGTGTAGCATGGCGATATGAGCCATGCGCGCAATCAGTACTAAAAAATGAGTCTGGGATTATTCGGCTACCTGAGTG
>DRJN01000208.1 GCA_011052165.1 Gammaproteobacteria bacterium | reverse complement strand
CAGTTCAGCCTGTAGTGTGCTGGGTAGTTCAGGTTGCAGGTTCATTGCTTCATCAAAACGCTGGCTAAAGGTTTTCCATTGCGCACTGGTTTTCAGTTCGCCAACTTCTGCCCCCATGTCTCCCAGGCTGAGTGCTGCCAGAGGATGCAGTTGAATACTATCGCCTTTAAGTTCACCAAACATGCGCAGTTCTTTCAGACGCTTACTGAAAGTTTTGCTTAAAGCCAGAAACTGTCCATCCTCCAGTTCGATAAAGCGGCCACGGGTATTCTCACTCAAGGCGAGTAGTCGCCGCATATTAAGAACTTCGCCGTCATCCAGTTGCAGTTCACCGGAAGCGGAAAACCAGTCATTTTTGTTCCGAATATTCAGACTGAGCTGATTCATTGACAGTTCTTGTTTAATGCGAAGCGCCTCACCTTTTGGCCAGGCGATGGTGAGTTTGTCTCGAACGGACTGCAGTTCAGATAATATCTCCAGGCAGCTTTCCGGATCATTAATAAACCAGTGGTGCCCGGTGTTTTCCTGTTGCGCCAGAGTCGCACAGTTTTCTAACAGCATAACAAGTTGTTCCCGCTCCTCGGCGAGTTTACGTTGAGTCTGCAGGCGGTTACCGTCGATTTCGCTAATAATCGTTTCGCTGCCTTCACCAGGCGGATAATAGGGACCCCGGTCACCAAATATCCGGCAGTGCGTCTCGATAACAATACCATCGTCACTGGGGGATAACAGTACATGCAATGTACTGTTTGCTTCAACCGACTCCAGTTCACCCACTTCAGCGCCAATATCGGAATGTATATTGACCAGTGGCGCTACGGCGGACATAGAGGTCAGCACCCGATCTTTGGCATCAAAAGGCACTTTCAGGCCTTCACCAATCAATTCACTGAGCTGGCGATGTTGTGGGCTGAAGCTGAATACTTTCCATCGCGTGCCGGTTTCCCGCGCTACGACAACATCTGTATATGCCAGATCCGGTTTCATGCTAATGAGTAATTGCTGCTTCTGTTTCTGAATATGAACTTCCGGTTCAGCTCTAATCAGTTCCAGCCGTTTTCCCGGCTCATCGCTATCAAACAGGTAAGGGTGTCCGGCTAATGCGTGTAATGCTGGCAATTCATCCAGATCATAACTACCGTAGTCATTGTAAAAGCTGTAGGATGTTTCTTTAACAATATAATTGCGGGCAGCATGGTCCTGCGGGCATAGATTGGCGAAACTTTCAGGTTCTTCTTTTAGTCGTCTTAGCGAAATATTACGCCCCTTTGTCCAGCCACCCCTGGCAGTACGTTTCTGTTCTTTCGGTTGCAGGTCGGGCAAGTCGGTGTCAAGGTTGGATAGAAACCAGACGATACGAGTGTCAGAAAAATTGCTGTCATCACTTTTGTGTTGTTGAAACAGAGCGATAGCATCCAGAGTCTGTTCCCATTTAGCTTTGGGTTTGATTATGCTGATAATACTTTGACTTTGCTGTTTCTGATGCTGGGCATTTGCCTTGCTCTGAAAAGTTTTATCCTTATCGGATATTTGCGCCAATAATTGCCAGGCTTCACTGGCCAGCCATAGGGCGCCATCATTTTCTGCGGCGTGTGCATATTTTTTCAATTCTGTGACCAGTTTTATCGCCTGGTCTTTGTCTGACCAGTAAATGGAGTAGCAATAGAGTAAATAGGCAAGGGTAGAATAAAAATTTTCCCAGTTTTTCTGTGCGCTATACAGGAGATCAATTTCATTTTTTCCGAACAGAAAATCCAGTAGCCCGGATAGCACATGGTGACTGGCTGGATTGCTGTGCTGTTTCTGTTTACAGTGGATCCTTGAATAGTCCAGTGCCTGTTGTAATCGTTGCGGATCATTGCTCTTCATCAATGCCAGAATAAAAAATATACCACTGATGTTGTTAATGAAGACTTTTCGTTTTCGGGACACCTTTTTATACATGCTGATAGCGGTTTCAAAACTATCTATGGCCTGTTGATTCTCCCCCCGAATGAACTGTTGCCAGCCGCGGAGTAATAGGCGATGATAATCATCAGTAAACCGGCCAAAAGCGTTGGCAGATGGTATGTCTCCGCGTAGTAAATGCTGCCCGGCGCACATGAAGGCAAGTTGTTCGGACGGTTTAATATGGCCATTTTCAAAGACTGTCATGAGCCAATGCAACAAGCCATCTATGTTTGCAAAATAACAACTGTTTTCAGTGAAGGCGGTGTGAATGGCCAGAGACAGCAGATCGCCAGTAAGCTGTGATAACCACTGACCATCAAAAGGTAGAAAACAAATTTTATAGAGGGGGTTCTGTTTCTTGAATTCCTGTTGATATGCATCGGTATAATGCTGCATCATGTTGCCGGTTTTTTCAGCGTCGCCCGAGTAAATTGCTGTGCGGATTTCACGAAAACACTGCCTGGCGTTTTTGAAAAAAGTGTAATGCCAGTTTTCGCCCGGAGGAAAAATCTCTTTGGCCGCCGCTGCCATATCAAAGAAAAAGTTTTCCACCTGAGCCAGCCGGCATAATTTTTCGCTAAATGTATCGGTGACGAAAAATTTGTTTTGTATTTTCTCCAGCAGTCCCCTGACATACAGAGACTCCAGTGTTGTCTGTAGCTTTTTGTGGGTGTATTGTTTGTTTTCGGCATCTTTAATGCCCAGTAGATGAACGCATTTATACAGTTTTGGCACAGACGCCGGCTCATAGATAATGGCCAGTAATTGCAGCAGATGCTGGATATTTTCGGAGCTTGTCAGATACAGTTTTTCAATTTGTGCAATGCTTAGTTTTTTCTTTAAAATTGCCATGGCGGGTATGATAGGTTATTTTTTAAGAAATTTATTGTACCTGTATGAAGGCTCGCCGTTCACCATGAGGTGAGCAATGACGGTTAAATAACGCGTATCTGCCTCATTATTGAGCATTTTGTATTTTTTTCAAACGCCGCTAAAAAGCAAACCCCTGATAACAGGGGTTTGCTTTTGCAATTGAGCGTTCGTCTTACTTGTGGACGCCCAGCTTGTCTCTCCAGCCCGGGAAGATGGCATCGGCGTCATGCTCGAATGACTCGAATGCGCGAGCAAATTCTTTATGCTCTTTGGCGTATTCGATGGGGTCGGCGCCTTCTTTCCAGCATTCATAGGCCTGACGTAATGATATCGCGCCAGCCGCAGGGCTGTCGATATGACCATAGGCGCCACCGCCGGCGGTGTTGATGACGTTGGCATGGCCCAGGTTCTCGAAGAAACCAGGCAGACGCAGTGCGTTCATACCGCCCGAGATGATGGGCGTAGTGGGTTTCATGCCATACCATTTCTGATAGTAGAAGGGTCCCTGACACTCATCACGCTCGATCATGTAAGCGATGATCTTGTCATCGGCTGAACCTTCCATCTTGCCGTAGCTCATGGTGCCGACATGAATGCCGGAAGCACCTTGCAGACGGGCCATCTTGGCCAGAATATAAGCTGTGTAGCCCCGTTTTGAAGAAGGTGACGTCACCGCGCCGTGACCGGCACGATGATAATGCAGATACTGATCAGGGTACTGACGGCGAGCTGTCGTGACCAT
>DRJN01000207.1 GCA_011052165.1 Gammaproteobacteria bacterium | reverse complement strand
GTACTCTATTTGATAGACCGTGTGGCTGCCATACCTGTAATCCATACCGCTCTCCAAGCTCTTCGGTACAGTATCGCAGCTAAAGCTGACCGGCTAAAGCCGGTGGTTTAAACCTTATGATGGAAAATTAATCGAGGTTATCAATCGCTACCGTCCACATCCGCGCCGCCTGTGGGGGCTAGCCCGATGGGTGCGCCGAATGCGTCCCGAGATCATCCACTTCCAGGGTGCACAACGTCCTGTAACCTATTTAGTGATCTGGCTCGCACTGCGCCTGCTGTCATCGGCGCGATTCGTCTATACACCACAGGACATACTACCGTTCAGCGAATGCAGTCACAGCATCGTTGCGTTGCGCCTGTTCTATCGCCGCATGTCCCATGTATTTCTCAATGCTCGCCAGAACCTGGAAGTGGCGACACGCTTGTTCGGCATAGCACCAACCGATATCACCGTGCTACCAATACCGGAGCTGCGTGAACGTGTCGCGACTTTCCCTGTGCATCCCGATACACAGCTCGGTGTGGTGTTGTTCGCGATGCAACAGACGCACAATGAATGACTGCACACCAGTGCCCTGCCCCTGTAACCAGCCACATAGCTCCAGTACCAACCGTTGCAGGACAAACAATAATGCCTGGGCCTGTTCGATTTCTGAAGCCAGCTACAGGTGGCGTTTGAACACCCGGGCAGGCTGATACAGCTCTTGCGGATCCGGGCAGCGACCCAGCATGCGGTCCAGATACAACAGGCTTTGTTGACCCAGCCGCCGCGCCAGTCCGTCGCGTGGCAGACACGCAGCACATCACCCAGCCGGCGTACACCCATACCGTCCAGACGATCCAGCAGGGTTTGTTCCCAGTCGAGTACCGAGATCGGCAAGGGCGCCAGCACCGCGGCCAGCTGATGGGGTGCTGTGACCATCTGTTCGCTGCCAAAACGCGCCAGACTGAAGGCTGCCAGCGGTGTTGGTGCACCGGCGAGCCGGGTTTTATAGCCCAGCGCTGTCAGCCCGCTATGCAGGTTTTTCAGCAGTGCGGCCTGGCCGCCAAACAGGGTGAAACTGCCCTGCACTTCGAGCAACAGGGCATACGGCGGATAGAGACTGACCTGGGAGCTGAACTGGTATGCCCAGTCAGCGAGACTGCGCAAGGCGTCCTGCCCGGCCTTGCGATCCACGGCATGGACAATCAGTTCATGGACCAGGGCCCGTGCTGCCGCGACCGGCATGCCGGGCCTGACACCACACTGTTGCGCCCGTGTGTTACAGAACAACACACTGGCTCGCCGTCCATCATCACTGAAGAACATATCGAAGATCATTATCCCGTTGATCCGGCGCTGTTCCATCCACGGGCACATTATTTATTGCGAGTGCGTGGTATGAGTATGCGTGATATCGGCATCATGGATGGCGATCTGCTGGCCGTACATCGCACCCGCCAGGCGCAAAACGGTCAGATTGTAGTGGCCCGGCTGGACGAAGAAGTAACCGTCAAACGTTTCCGGCGTCGTGGGTCCATCGTTTACCTGTTGCCTGAAAATGAAGATTTCGAACCCATTCGGGTTGATCTGCGCAAGCAGCCCATGGTTATTGAAGGCCTGGGTGTAGGTAGAGCCTGCTCATAAAGTCAGCACGTTATTGCCGACGACTGCTCGGGTGCGCCGTTAATGACCCGTCGAGTATCCCGTTGACGGAGCAACATTTGTCCAACCGGCAATAGAGACCATACCGCCGTTGCAACGCCCCCTTTCCACAGCGCAAAAAAGATCCTTAACAGGATCAGCAGGTTCATCACCAGGAAGATACTGTTGATCCAGGCTGCCGAAGTATCAGCCCGCTTCGCTCGAATGTAGTTGAGATTGTACCCATTCTTCCCCTGGCCAAACTTGCCTTCAATCGGGATGCGTTGCAGATAGTCCTCACGCCGCTGTGCCTTCAATCGTTTCAGCGCTTCTTTGTTTTCCTCGGTCACTTTCCTCGGACGGCCTAAGGGTTTACCTGCAAATCGAATGCCGTGACCTTTGAGATATTTCCGGTTGTCCCTCGTGCCATACGCGGGATCACCCAGCACAACCTCTGGATAACAACCCTGGCGTTCACGGTAGACTTCAACCTGACTTTTCAAATCACCACCTTCATGAAACGCATCCCAACGCAGATGATCCACACAAGCCACTCCGTCACCGTTCAAGCTCACACTCAGCTTCGCACCAAATTCCACCGGCTTGTCCAGCTTTCCGCGGATGATGGGCCGCACATACACCTCAGGCCGGTATTCCAGCAAATGCTCAATGTGCCCGAGATTACGGCGCGGATACTGTAGCTGTTGCTTGATTCCACGACGCCGTACTTTGCCGGTCGGACGCTTCTGTTTCACAACGGCGAGAAACGCTTTGCGCGCTTTCTCTCGATAGGTTCTCGGCTTCTTCTTCCCATCCGTCTTCGGGTAGAGTTCGTCTATGATCTGCTCACTGAACTCTCGGGCTTCGTTCAGCAGACTAAGATCCGTCGGGTATCGAATCGCTTGTGGTGCAACCGTCGCATCCAGGATCAACTTGCCCTGATGTTCCGCTTCGTCATTTTGTGGGCCGCCTCCGGAAACGGAGGGCGGCTCATCATCTTGATCCGCCTTTTTGCCCGTCGTCGTCTTCTGTTTTTCCTTCATGCCTTCCACCGTGTCAATGATGGCTGTCTGAAAAACATCAAAGACGGATGGACCCACCCGTTTTCGGATCTCAACGAACAGCGATGGCACAAACGGGGCTTCCATCTGATAACCCGGTAAGCCAACAAAATATTGCAGATACGGGTTCTCCTGGATCTGGGCTACGGTCTCTCTGTCCGACAGACACAGCTTGTGCTTGATGATGACCGCACCAATCACCAGGCGCGCATCCTTGGTGGGGCGACCTTGTGTATCCGCAAGGCCCT
>DRJN01000206.1 GCA_011052165.1 Gammaproteobacteria bacterium | reverse complement strand
CCCCAGCGCTACCAGCCGGTACAGCGCACCACTATCGAGCAGATGCCAGCCCAGTTGCTGCGCCACCCGAGCGCTGATAGTGCCCTTTCCTGCGCCGCTGGGGCCATCGATAGTCAGAACCGGAATATCAGACATGATGAACTCCTTGTGGAAAAATCTGGAAAATTTAACGCACAGACGCGTTGGTTCTCATAACCTGACTTCAATCGACAGCCCGGCCTGCTGCGCCAATTGGGCAAAACCGGGGAAGGAGGTATCGACATTGGCGCAGTCCTGGATTTCTATTGGCCCGGTCGCGCGTAGTGCGGCCACAGCAAATGACATGGCAATGCGATGATCGCCGTGACTTTGTACACAGCCGCTACTGATTCGGCCTCCCTGAATAACCATGCCATCCTCGGTGGGCTTAGCATCAATACCCAAAATTTGCAGGCCATCGGCCATTACCTGAATGCGATCACTTTCCTTGACCCGCAGCTCCCGTGCTCCGGTGAGTAGGGTCTCGCCCTCGGCACAGGCTGCCGCGACAAAAATTGCCGGAAATTCATCGATTGCCAGCGGCACTTGTTCTTCGGGAATGCGAATACCTTTCAACCGCGCGCCACGCACCCGAATATCGGCCACCGGCTCGCCTCCCACCTGTTGTTCGTTGTGTAGCTCAATATCCGCCCCCATCAGCCGCAGGATATTAAGTACACCGATACGGGTGGGGTTGATACCGACGTGTTTCAGGGTGATATCCGCGCCTTCGCTGATGCTGGCGCCGACTATAAAAAACGTAGCCGAGGAAATATCCGCCGGCACATCAAGTCGGGTCGCCGTTAACCGGCCACCGCCTTCGACACAGATCCGGTTGTGCTCGCGCTGCACCGCATAGCCGAAGCCCTGTAGCATACGTTCAGTGTGATCCCGGGTCGGCGCCGGTTCCGTCACACAGGTTTCGCCCTCGGCATACAGCCCGGCCAGTAACAGACAGGATTTCACCTGAGCGCTGGCCACAGGCATGGCATAGTCGATGCTCTTCAATTTCTGCCCGCCATGAATATGTAAAGGCGGTGTACCCGCCTCGTTGGTCTCGATTTTTGCCCCCATCCCGGCCAGCGGCGCGGTGACTCTGCGCATGGGACGCCCACTCAGCGATATATCGCCCGTCAGCGTAGAATCAAATGCCTGCGCTGCCATCAAACCACTCAGCAGGCGCATCGACGTGCCGGAGTTGCCCAGATACAGCGGTCCAGCCGGTGCCTTGAGGCCATGCAGTCCCACGCCTTCAATGCAGACCCTACCTTGATCCGGTCCGCTGATGTTCACGCCCATGGCGCGAAAAGCATTCAGGGTAGCCAGATTATCTTCGCCTTCGAGAAAACCGCTGACCTCGGTGGTGCCTTTCGCCAGTGAGCCAAGCATAATGCTGCGATGAGAAACGGACTTGTCACCGGGTACTCGAATCTCTCCGTTGAGCGTCCCACCGGGTTTAACGATAAATGTAGTTGAGTGTGTTGATGTCATAAATATTAAGTATTCTGCGTGGACGGCTGAAGGAAGTATTAATCGTTGTAACAGTATTTGCATGTATTTTATCCCCTCACCCCAACCCTCTCCCGGAGGGAGAGGGGGCTATGGTGCAAATACTTACGCAACGATTAATATTTTGCGTGGGCGACCGAAGAAAGCGCCTGTGGTGCACAAAAATCGTGCCCACCCTACGGGGCTGGTTTTCCTCGTTCCTGAGTTTCACAAAATTCATCCCGCGCCTGTTTCGCACGCGTAAACAGCGTTTTCAGATAATCACTGTCGCCTTCGCGCACGACTTCAGCCAGCTTCTGCAAATCAAGACTAAACTGCTCCAGCAGAGTCGCCAGCGCGCCCTGGTTCGCCAGGGCGATGTCATGCCACATAGTCGGATCACTGGAGGCAATACGGGTGAAATCACGAAAGCCACCCGCGGCGTAATCAAAAATTTCCTGGCTGTCATCCCGGCGCGCCAGCATATCGACCAGGCTATAGGCCAGCATGTGCGGCAGGTGGCTGGTGGCGGCCAGCACTTCGTCGTGATGGGTGATGTCCATTTCTATCACCTCGGCGCCGCAGGCCTGCCACATAGCCCGTGTCCGGCTGACAGCCGTTGACGAGGATTGCGCCGTGGGCGTAAGTATCACCCGCCGTCCGTCAAACAGTTCGGCAAAGGACGCTTCGACTCCATTTTTCTCCGTTCCGGCTATCGGATGGCCGGGAACAAATCCACCCGGCAAGTCGGCAAAGGCCTGTTCCGCCGCCCTCACTACGCTAGCCTTGGCGCTACCCACATCGGTCAGTACGGCGTCCGCCGCCAGCACCGGAGCAATGGCGGTGAAGATGCTTTGCATCGCCCCCAGCGGCACAGCCACGACCACCATATCGGCGCCCGATACGGCTTGGACCGGATCCTGTTCTATACGATCGATAACACCTAATTTCAGCGCAATTTCCAGTGAATCCCGGCTTCGCCCGCAGCCCACGATCTCATCCACAACGCCAGCCCGGCGCAGGGCGCGCAGCAGAGAACCGCCGATCAGACCCACACCGATCAGACACAATCGCTTTATTCGCAGAGTTTCGTTCACGCGGACAGGATCTTTTTCAGAGCATCAAGAAAACGCGCATTTTCATCCGCCCGGCCAATGGTAACACGCAGGTATTCGGGCAACCCGTAATTGGCCACCGGCCGCACAATCATGCCCGCGCGCAACAGGGCTTCATAGACATGCCCCGCATCACCGACTTTGACGCAAATGAAATTACCCGCTGATGGAATATAATCCAGCCCGAGTTGATCAAAAGCCTGCGTGAATATCTGCATGCCTTCGGCATTGACTTTAAGGCTCTGCTGCAAATGCGCCTCATCATCCAGCGCCGCTTCAGCCGCCACCAGTGCCAGCGAGTTGGTATTGAAGGGCTGACGCACCCGGTTAAGCATTTCGGCCACCTCGGCATGGGACACACTGTAACCTATGCGCAAACCGGCCAGTCCATAGGCTTTAGAAAAAGTGCGGGTCACTACCAGATTGGCGTATTCACCTATCCAGCCCGTAACGCTGGTATACCCGCAGGCTCTGAGCGCCGGATCCATCGCATATTCATAATAGGCTTCATCCAGCACAACCAGCACCTGGGCAGGAATTTTTTCCAAAAAATCACGTAGGGCTTTTTCTGTCAGCCAAGTGCCGGTTGGATTGTTAGGGTTGGCAATAAAAATCAGGCGGGTTTTATCGCTCACGGCGGCAGCGATGGCATCCAGATCATAAGCCAAGTTTTTCGCTGCAACCACAACCGCCCGCCCCCCCACTGCCTGGGTAACGATGGGATAAACGGCAAAGGCATGTTCGGAGAAAATCACTTCATCGCCGCTGGCGACAAACGCGCGGGCCAGAAATTCCAGTATATCGTTGGAACCATTGCCCAGCGTCAACTGATCCATACTCACGCCATGTTTTTTACTCAGCGCTTTTTTCAGGGAAAAACCATTGCCATCGGGATAACGGGACAGATCAGCCAGGTGTTGCTCGATGGCCGCCAACGTTTTTTGTCCGGGACCCAGCGGATTTTCGTTAGACGCCAGCTTGACGGCATGACGGATACCGTATTCACGCTCCAGTTCCGCCAGCGGTTTACCGGGTTGATAGGGTTGCAGGGAACGTACGCCTTCAACGGCCAGTGATTTGAAACTAATCGTTACCATAAAATACGGCTTGTTTATCCCGGTTTTTATTTATCTCGACCATAAATATCTTCAAAGCGAACGATATCATCTTCGCCCAGATAACTGCCGGATTGCACCTCAATCATTTCCAGCGGAATCACGCCCCGGTTTTCCAGGCGGTGCTTAACCCCCAGAGGAATATAGGTGGATTCGTTTTCGGATACCAGAAAGACCTCCTCCCCACGAGTGACATGCGCAGTGCCCGTGACCACAATCCAGTGCTCGGCACGATGATGATGCAATTGCAGCGACAGGCAGGCACCCGGGTTGACCGTGATACGCTTCGCCTGAAATCGATCGCCATGATCGATGCATTCATAACTACCCCAGGGACGATATACCAATTGGTGATTCAGATACTCGCCACGCCGTTCTGCTTTAAGACGATTAACCACCAACTTGACATCCTGGGCATGATCCTTGTGCGCAACCAGCACCGCATCCGCCGTTTCCACCACGATCACATCCTCCAGGCCGACGCTTGAAATATGACGCTGGTCACTGATGAGTAGCGAGTTGCGGGTGTTGATGGCATAAACATCGCCCTTGACCACATTACCGGCTTCATCCTTCTCGCCCACCTCCCAGAGCGTGGACCAGACGCCGACGTCTGACCAGCCGGCATCCAGAGGAATCACCGCAGCCGGATGTGCCGCCTGATCCGCCTGTTCGGTGATTTTTTCCATCACCGCATAATCAATGGAGTCGGAGGGGCACGCTGAAAAAACTTCCGCATTGACCCGGTAAAAGCCACGATCGATTTCACCGCGGGTAAAGGCATCTTCACAACATGTCAGCATCTTTATCTGGAGGCTTTGCATTTCATCCAGCCAGCTTGAGGCCTTCATCATAAACATGCCGCTGTTCCAAAGATAGTCTCCGGAATCCACATAGGCCTGCGCAGTATCTGCATCCGGCTTTTCGACAAAGCGGTCGATAAGTTGTGCGGAGGTATCCGTATCCAGAACTGAACCCATGCGAATATAGCCGTAGCCCGTCTGCGCCGAATCCGGCTTGATACCAAACGTTACCAGATAGCCCCGGATAGAAAGTTGCATACCGTCGTGGATGGCGTCATAAAAAACGGTTTCATTCTTGATGATATGATCCGCCGGCATCACCAGCAACACCGTATCAGCATCATCCGCCGCCACGGCCAGCGCCGCCAGGGTCAGCGCCGGTGCGGTATTGCGGCCAATCGGTTCAAGAATAATCTTGTCGGCCGGCACGCCAATCTGGCGTAATTGCTCGGCCACAAGGAAACGGTGTCCTTCATTACACACGACCACGGGATTTAACAACTCAATCTGCTCATTGCCATTGAGTCCGTTCAAACGCGCAGCGGTTTCCTGCAACATGGTCTGATCGGACACCAGCGGAATCAACTGCTTCGGGTACATTTCACGGGACAGTGGCCAAAGCCGGGAACCGTTGCCACCGGATAAAATTACGGGTTGAAGTTTCATCGCATTTTTTACCTGCAGAATTTTAGTACCTTAGAAATGATTTTCTGTGCATTTTGCAGAAAATTATTTCGTGAAGGTACTTATCTTGTGGTTTATCCAGGTTAGGTTTTTGTTGTTATAAAACAGCCTGAGGATACGCCCCCAGCACCTTTACCATACTGGCTGTTTGTGACAATTCTTCCAACGCCCGCATCACTTTTTCATCGTTCGCGTGGCCTTCGACATCGATAAAAAACACATAATTCCACATTCCCTGGCGGGAGGGACGAGACTCGATTCGAGTCATGGACAAACCATTCCGCGCTATCGGCTCCAGCATGGCGTACAGCGCCCCGGACTTGTTGTCGGTATAGACCAGCAAGGAGGTCTTGTCCTTACCGCTGACCGGCGTGGCGCGTTTACCAATCACCAGAAAACGGGTGGTATTGTCCGGCTCATCCTCGATACTGGCACTGACGATTTTCAGGCCGTAGATTTCAGCCGCCGCTTCACCGGCAATGGCGGCGGCTTCACTATCGGCCGCCGCCATCTCGGCGGCATGGGCGTTGCTGCCCACATCCTGCAGGGGGATGCCCGGCAGGTGGGTATCCAGCCAGTGGCGGCATTGTCCTAGTGACTGCTGATGAGAATAGATTTTTTTGATATCCTCAAGCCGGCCTGAGCAATTTTGCACATGGTGATGAATGCGCAACTCGACCTCGCCACAGATTTTTAGCGAGGACCGCATAAACTCATCCAGGGTATGGGTGATCACACCTTCCGTCGAGTTTTCCACCGGCACCACGCCGTAAGATGCTGCGCCTGATTCCACTTCGCGGAAAACATCCGCGATGCTGGTCATAGGCAAAACCCTCACCGAGTGACCGAAATGCTTCAACGCCGCAGCCTGGGTGAAGGTTCCCTCCGGGCCGAGGAAGGCGATAGTCATTACCTGCTCAACCGCCAGACAGGCCGACATGATCTCACGAAACAGACGCGCCATTTCCTCATCACTTAGAGGACCGCTATTGCGCGCCATTACCTTACGCAGGACTTGCGCCTCACGTTCGGCGCGATAAAAAACATGATCGCCGGAGGTCTGCTTGGCCTTCGCCACATCTTCTGCAATCTTCGCACGTTGCGTGATCAGTGCCTGAATCTGTTCATCCAGTGAATCGATCGTCTCACGCAGGTTGTCAAGCTTGTTAGTCATACTGGCTTTCAGATCATGCGTGCAGACAGCACACCCTCAATCGTCAATAATTCATTCAACAGCACATCCTCAATCGGTTTATCAATATCGATCAAAGTATAGGCCAGATCGCCGCGCGACTTATTGATCATGTCAATGATGTTCAGTCCCTTATCCGCCAGTGCTGAAGAAATCTGCCCGACCATGTTCGGTACATTGCTGTTGACGATAGCCATACGATGCCCTTTCGTACGCACCATGTGCACGTCAGGGAAGTTAACCGAATTTTTCACATTACCGTTTTCAAGATAGTCCCGCACCTGCTCTGCTACCATAATGGCGCAGTTATCTTCGGCCTCTTTGGTCGATGCGCCCAAATGCGGCAGGGTGATCACCCGCTCGTGTGTCTTCAGCAGGTTGCTGGGAAAGTCACAGACATAAGCATAAATTTTCCCTTCCTTGATGGCCGCCGAAACCGCTTCATCGTCGATAATCCCATTACGGGCAAAATTGAGAATCACGGCATGGTCACGCATGGTCTTCAACCTGTGAGCATTGATCATGTGCCGGGTGGCATCCACCAGCGGCACATGGAAGGTCACAAAATCCACCTTCGGCAACAATTCGTCAATGCTGCCGGCTTTTCCCACCTGCGAGGATAATTGCCAGGCACCTTCCACGGTAATACCCGGGTCAAAGCCGATCACGTTCATACCCAGATCCAACGCGGCATTCGCCACATAGCGGCCAATGGCGCCCAGCCCCACCACGCCCAGCGTGCGGCCCGGAAGTTCAAAACCAGCAAAATTTTTCTTGCCCGCCTCCACCTGTTTGGTGATGGTTTCATCATCACCTTCAAGCTGACGCGCAAAGTCCCAGGCCTGACACAGATTACGACAGCCCATCAGCATGCCCGCGATCACCAGTTCTTTCACCGCATTGGCATTGGCGCCCGGCGCATTGAATACCGCCACGCCTTTGGCCGACATTTTATCCACCGGAATATTGTTTACCCCGGCACCCGCACGACCCACGGCTTTCAGGCTTGCAGGGATTTCCATCTCATGCATTTTGAAGGAACGCAGCAGAATGCCATCGGGATGCTGGATCTCGGAAGCAACTTCATAAGTTTCGCGCGGCAGACGTTCCAGACCGGCGACAGAAATATTGTTTAACGTTAAAATTTTATACATTAATTCTGACCTGAGTTTATTTAATCTTTAACCGTGATTCTTTTCGAATTCAGCCATGAAGGCGATCAGCGCATTGACGCCCGCTTCGGGCATGGCGTTGTAGATACTGGCACGCATGCCGCCGACGGAGCGATGACCTTTCAATGTCACCATCCCTTCTTTTTTCGCTTGATCAAGAAACACACTGTCCAGATCGGCGTCAGCCAGGGTAAACGGCACGTTCATCCAGGAACGGCAATCCGGCTTGACCGGGTTCTGGTAAAAATTCGAAGCATCAATCGCGGCATACAATTTATCCGCCTTGCGCTGGTTGATTTCCCCCATGGCCACCAGCCCCCCCTTGTCCTTGAGCCATGCAAACACCAACCCGGCCAGATACCAGGCATAGGTGGGTGGCGTGTTATACATGGAAGCGGCCTTGGCCTGAATTTCATAATTCAGCATGGACGGGGTGCCGTCGATAGCCTGCCCCATCAGATCCTTGCGCACGATAACAACGGTCAAACCGGCAAGGCCAATATTCTTCTGCGCACCGGCATAAATGACAGCGAACTTCGACACGTCAATCGGTCGGGAAAGAATGGTGGAGGACATATCGGCTACCAGGGGCACATCGCCGGTATCAGGGATATATGAAAACTCTACGCCACCGATAGTTTCATTTGGCGTGTAATGCACGTAGGCGGCATCAGCATTCAGTTTCAGATCGTCCTGTGCAGGCGCGCTGCTAAATTTATCGGCCTCTGAACTGGCGGCCACATTGACCTCGCAAAAACGTTTGGCCTCCGCAATCGCTTTCTTCGACCAGGCGCCGGTATTGATGTAATCAGCCGTTGACTTGCCACGCAACAGATTCATCGGCGCCATGGCGAACTGGCAACTGGCGCCGCCCTGCAGGAATAAAATCTCAT
>DRJN01000205.1 GCA_011052165.1 Gammaproteobacteria bacterium | reverse complement strand
GAAGTCGAAGGATGCAACATCTAACATGCTGCTCTTGTTGGCTCCAGTGTTCATGGTTCGAGAACTCTGGGGTCAGGCTTGCGTTATTGCTGTGATGCCAGCAGGTGTCACGGCGCTGGTGGTGATCGCCGCGTGATCAGGCCCGCACGGTTTCGAGAAAATCCCGCATATGCTTGAGCGGTAAAGAAAAGTGCCCTTCCTGCGGGACAATATCCAGGCTTGAGTTGGGCAGCCGACTATGTAGGTGACGACTGTGGCTGGGTGGTACGATTTTGTCCAGCTCGCCGTGCCACAGGTGGACCGGTGGCCGGATATTGCCAAGCTCGAATCCCCAGGGCTGTCGGAACAGACGCAGGTCCTGCATACTGCCCAGGGCGCCCTGCTGAAAACAGGCCTGAATACTCAGCGTGAAAGCCTGAAGTATGGGCGGTTCGAGCAGGATGCGCTTGTCGGGTCCCCCATTGGCAGCGGCTACCAGGCGTATCAGCCACTCGGGCCTGATCCGGGACAGTTGTATGACGGGTTGCGCAACTATCAGCCTGAACAACGCGGGCATCTGGTTGGCCAGATAAAAAAGGAATCGGGCGGGCCGCTTCATGGCCCCTCTCAGCGATGTTTCGGATATCGGCCCCAGACTTGCCACCAGGGCGGCTACTCTGACCCTTTCAGGCATTTCATGGGCGCAAGCCAGGGCGCAGGGTCCGCCGCCTGAAACGCCGATGACACCGAAACGGTCGATACCCAACCGGTCGGCCAGGGCCGCGATGTCATTGGTCCAGGCGCACAATGAAGGATCGCGCCGTAGCGGGGTCAGGCCGTAACCGGGACGATCCGGGGCGATCACGCTGACACCGGCCTCACATGCCGGCGCATCAATCAGTTGGCATTCATACCGGGAACCGGGCAGACCGTGCAGATAAAACAGCGGACGGCCGGATTGCGCACCATAGCGAGCGTAAGCCAGCCGCCGACCGTCCGGCAGGGTGAGAAAGTGTGTTTCCGGTTTGCCGTGTACGGTCTGTATCATGGGCCGATCCCAATACGCGTCTGATCTATGGAACCTTTACCGGCCCAGGGGCCGAATCATCCACGGGCAGAGTCAGGTTTGATGGCGGCAAGCGCCTCGAATACCTGACGGCGATGCGCGATTTCGTCTTCCAGCCTCTTCATCAGCATGGCGAAGTGCTCGGGATCTTTTCGCTGCACCTGGCGAAAACGGTTTTCGTTGAGCAGGTAGTCGCCCAGGGGCCTGGACGATGCCTTGCTGTCCAGTTGCAGTGGCGCTTTGCCTTGCGCCGTCAGGCGCGGGTCGAAGCGGTATAGTAGCCAGTATCCCGTTTCCACCGCCAGAGTTTGCTGGTCCAGACTGTCCGACATATCATAGCCGTGTTCGATGCACGGCGAATAGGCGATAATCAGGGAGGGGCCATTGAATTGCTCCGCCCCCTGAAATGCCCGGAGTGTCTGAAGGTCCTTCGCGCCCAACGCAACCGACGCCACATAGACATGGCCATAGTTAATGGCCATGAGACCCAGATCCTTCTTCGGCAGCGCCTTGCCCGCGCTGGCGAACTTGGCCGCTGCCGCCAGCGGCGTGGCCTTGGATTGCTGGCCGCCGGTGTTGGAATAGACTTCGGTGTCCAGCACTAAAATATTCACGTTCACCCCCGATGCCAGAACGTGATCCAGGCCGCCGTAGCCAATGTCGTACGCCCAGCCATCGCCGCCCACGATCCATAGCGTCTTCTTCACCAGATAGTCCGCGATAGGGGCGAGATACGTAGCGTCGTCACCGCCGATTTCCGCCAACCGTATCTTCAGGTGCGCTACGCGCTCACGCTGGGCGATGATGCCCCCCTCGTCGGATTGATCTGCCTTTAAAAGACCGTCCACCAGGACATCGTCGGCAATAGCTTCGGTCATGCCAGCCAACAGTTGGCGCGCATGATTTTGATGGCGGTCGAGACCGAGCCGCAGGCCGAGGCCGAACTCGGCATTATCCTCGAACAGGGAATTCGCCCATGCGGGTCCGCGACCGTCTGCGTTACACGAATACGGCGTGGTCGGCAGATTGCCACCGTAAATGGATGAACAGCCGGTGGCATTGGCGATCACCGCGCGATCACCATAAAGCTGCGTCAACAATTTAATATATGGCGTTTCGCCGCATCCCACGCAAGCACTGGAAAATTCAAACAGCGGCTCACCGAACTGGCTCATCTTCAAACTCGACCCCAGGCGCGCGCGATCGGCTTCGGGCAGGGCCAGAAAGAAATCGAAGTTTTCACGTTCCTGGATTTTCAATGGCGGTTGCGGGCGCATTTCCAGCGACAGACGTTCGGGATTTTGCTTGTCTTTACCCGGGCAGACCTTCACGCACAGCATGCAGCCGGTGCAGTCCTCGGGCGCGACCTGAACGGTATACTTCACATTCGGCCCGAATTCGCGGCCTTTGTAGTCCATCGACTTGAAATGCACCGGCGCATCTGACAATTCGTCTGCGCCATAGGCCTTGACGCGGATCGCCGCATGCGGACACACCAACGCGCATTTGTTGCACTGGATGCACAGTCCCTCTTCCCATACCGGAATTTCGGCGGCCAGATTGCGTTTTTCCCACTTTGTCGTGCCCAGGGGCCAGGTGCCGTCAACGGGAAAGGCACTGACCGGCAGCATATCCCCCTTGTCCGCCAGGATCCTGGCGGTAATGTCCTGGACGAATCTGGGCGCATGGGGCGAAACGATGGGCGGGAGATCGAAATCTGAATCTGCGGCAGCAGGCACTTCGACTTCTTCCAGATGTGCCAGGGTCGCATCGACCGCAGCCCAGTTTTTTTCCACCACCTGGCGACCTTTTTTGCCATAGGTCTTGTCGATAGCATCCTTGATCTGACGAATGGCTTCGTCATGTTCAAGCACGTTCGCGAGCGAAAAGAAGCACACCTGCATTACCGTATTGATGCGTTTGCCCAGGTCCGCTTCGCGCGCCACGCGCGCAGCGTCGATAACATAAAACCTGAGGTTCTTATCGATAATTTCGCGTTGGACCGAAAGCGGCAATCTGGCCCAGATTTCATCCTTCCCGTAGGGCGCATTCAGCAGGAATACCCCGTCCGGGGCCGCATGGCCCAGGACATCCAGCTTTTCCAGAAAATCGTACTGGTGACAGGCAAGAAACTCGGCATGCCTGATCAAATAGCGAGAGCGGATCGGTTGCGGCGAAAAGCGCAGGTGCGAAATGGTAATCGCACCGGCTTTTTTGGAATCGTAAACGAAATAGCCCTGGGTGTAGTAGTCGGTATTTTCCGCGATGATCTTGATGGAGTTCTTGTTCGCCCCCACCGTACCGTCGGAGCCGAACCCGAAGAACAGGGCGCGGCGCACATTCGGTCCTTCGCACATAAAGGAATCGTCTACGTCGAGCGACAGGCCTGTGACATCGTCGATGATGCCCACCGTAAACGCCGGTTTGGGTTTGTCCTTTTTTAACTCGTCAAACGCAGCCTTGGCCTGGGCGGCGGTGAAATCCTTGGATGAGAGGCCATAGCGCCCACCGATAACCTTAATCATGCGATCCGCACGATTGAGCGCTGCGACCACATCCAGATATAAAGGCTCGCCCAACGCACCGACCTCTTTGCAGCGATCCAGAACTGCCACCGCCTTCACGGTTTCGGGTAGCGCGCGAGTGAACCGCATCCAATCGAACGGGCGGAACAGGCGCACCAGAATAACGCCAAGCTTTTCACCGTGGGCATTCAAGAAGTCTGCGGTCTCGCAAACCGTTTCCCCGCCCGAACCCATGATCACGATGACGCGCTCAGCATCCGGCGCACCAAAGTAGTCAAATACGCCGTATTGGCGGCCCGTCAGTTTGGCAAATTTATTGAAGGCCTCTTCCAGAATACCCGGAACGGCATCATGGTAAAGATTGCGCGCCTCCTGCATCTGAAAGAACGTGTCCGGATTCTGACTGGATCCGCGTAAGACCGGATGGTCGGGATTAAGCCCGTTTTGCCGGTGCGCCTCCACTCCACCCGAGCCGACCATAGCACGCAGGTCGTCATCGCCGAGCACCGCAATTTTCGACACCTCGTGCGAGGTGCGAAAACCGTCGAAAAAATGCATGATCGGCACACGCGAACTCAAGGTCACCGCCTGGCCGATACACGCGAAGTCCTGCGCTTCCTGCACCGTGGTGCTGCTCAACATGGCTATACCCGTCTGACGGCACGCCATCACGTCGGAATGATCGCCGAAGATGCTCAGCGCATGCGTCGCAATAGTGCGCGCCGCAACGTGCATGCAAAACGGCAACAACTCGCCCGCGATCTTGTAGAGATTGGGGATCATGAGCAACAAGCCCTGGGACGAGGTAAACGTTGTCGCCAACGCGCCCGACTGCAACGCGCCGTGTACCGCACCTGCTGCACCCGCCTCGGATTGCATTTCCACCACATGAGGCACGTTACCCCAGATGTTCTTACGCCCGGCCGCCGACCAGGCATCCGATAGCTCGCCCATGACGGAGGACGGCGTGATAGGGTAGATGGCGATGACTTCGTTCAACCGGTGCGCGACAGAAGCGACGGCTTCGTTGCCGTCAACGGCGATCATAGGCGTGTTCGATGGAGATTTTGGTGCAGCAGGCTTCATAAAAACTATCCAGGATTATTTTCCAGAGTGTTCAATAACACACCGTAAAGAGGGGTCGAGCGTTGGGGTCTTGACACCCGGGTATCGTCACGGCAGATTAGCAGATTATATAGAATGCATTAATAATGCGTCTAAATAAAAGCCCGAACTGATAAATTAGGCTTTCCTGATATGGACCAGGCATAATACTCCGCCCGGGGACCGGGCGAAACCCCATCAGCACTGCCTACAATGGAATAGATACCACATGCAAATCCTGGCCGGTGATATTGCACGCTTTGCCTGGCGCGCGCTGAAAGGCTATCCCGCGCGCACTCTGCTGATGCTGCTGGCGATGGCCATTGGCGTGGCGGCGGTGATTATGCTCACGGCGCTGGGGGAAGGTGCTCGCCGTTATGTCACCGATAAGTTTTCCTCGCTGGGCACCAACCTGATTATCGTTCTGCCCGGTTATTCAGAAACCACCGGCCTCAACCCCACCACGCTGATGGGGGAAACGCCGCGCGCGCTCACCCTTAACGATGCCTTAGCCCTGCTACGCTCACAGCGAGTGCGGCGCATTGCGCCGATCAATATCGGCTCGGTCAATGCCCGCTACAAGGGGCGCAGTCGCGAAGCCGTAATCATTGGCAGTAATCATGAACTGCTCGCCCTGCGTCACTGGCAAATAGCGCAGGGACAGTTTCTGCCACAGACCGATCTGGACCGCGCCACCTCAGTCTGCATCATTGGCAAAAAAATTCGTGAAGAACTGTTCGGCCCGGGACGAGTGCTCGGTGAATGGCTGCGTCTCGGCGATCGCCGTTTCCGGGTCATCGGCGTACTGGCCTCCGAAGGACGTTCCATTGGCGTCGATGTACAGAACACCATCATTGTCCCGGTCGCCTCAGCCCAGCAACTGTTCAATACGGACTCGTTGTTTCGCATCCTGATCGAGGCCCGAAACCGAACCGATATTGAACCGGTCAAGCAGTTTGTCATCGACACCCTCAAAGCCCGCCATCAGGGTAAACGGGACGTGACCGTCATCACTCAGGATGCGGTGCTGGCCACCTTCGATCGTATCCTCAGCGCACTCACCTATGCTGTGGGCGGCATCGCCGCCATCAGCCTGGCCGTGGCCGGGATCCTGATCATGAACGTCATGCTGGTCGCCGTCTCCCAGCGCACCGCCGAAATCGGTCTGCTCAAGGCGCTGGGGGCCGCTCCCCGGCAAATCATTCTCCTGATTCTCTCTGAAGCCATTCTGCTCTCAGCCCTGGGGGCGGGGGCCGGACTGCTGCTGGGCGGACTGGGCAATGCCGCTCTTCGCTATGCCTTTCCCAGCCTGCCCGCCTATGCCCCGACCTGGGCGATCATCGGCTCGGTGGCCGTGGCGTTGGGCGCCGGGCTGCTGTTTTCACTGCTGCCCGCCCGCCGCGCCGCCCGGCTGGATCCGGTAATGGCCCTATCGGGCCGCTAAACCAAGTGTCCCGCATACCCGACCCCTTTGACATGCAGGAACTTAAATTACCGTTCGTCCTGAGCGAAGGGCAAATAGACTAAACAAAGGGTGTTATATTTCACCTTCATGGTTCGACAAACTCACCACGAACGTGGAATATAACCGCTGCTCTGATATTCAGAACTTTTATTTAAACTATGCTCAGCCGCGACTATTTTAACCTCACCCGCCGCTCTCTCGGCGACCATCGTTTGCGCAGTTTTCTCACTGCCCTGGGCATCGGCGTCGGCATTGCCGCCGTAGTGCTGCTGACCTCGATCGGCGAAGGCATTCACCGTTTTGTACTGGCCGAATTTACCCAGTTTGGCACCAATCTGGTGGCCATTAATCCCGGCCGCGCCACCACCAGCGGCGCCAGCATGGGGATGTTTGGCAGTGAGCGGCCCTTGAGTATCGAGGATGCCGGCGCGCTGGCGCGCCTGCCCTATGCCCGCGCCGTGGTGCCCTTTGTGCAGGGCAACGCCGAGGTGCAAGCTGGCAATCGGCGACGGCGCGCCTCGGTCTATGGCGTGGGTCCGGCCATGCCCGAAGCGTTCAGTATGACGGTTAAATCCGGACGCTTTCTGCCGCCCGACGATCCCACCGCGCCGCGCGCCTTAGCCGTGCTGGGCAGCAAGCTGCGCAAGGAATTGTTCGCCGATCTGAATCCCCTGGGACAGCGCATTACCATCGGCGGCAGCCGTTATCGCGTGATTGGCGTAATGGAATCCAAGGGCACGGTGCTGGGCTTTGATCTGGATGATACGGTTTATATTCCCGCCGCCCGCAGTATGGCTTTGTTCAACCGTGACAGCCTGTTCGAAATCGATGTCCTGTATGCGGAAAATACGCCCGTCGATAAGGTGGTGAAGGGCATCCGGCGCACACTGAAAGCCCGCCATGGTACGGATGATGTGACTATCACCACTCAGCAGCAGATGTTGGAGGTGCTCGGCTCGGTACTCAACGTGCTGACCTTCGCGGTTGCCGCTATCGGTGGCATCTCCCTGCTCGTCGGGGCGATTGGCATCATCACCATCATGACCATTGCGGTCAACGAGCGCACCCGTGAAATCGGCCTTCTGCGCGCGCTGGGTGCCCGCCGCCGGCAAATACTCGGCCTGTTTCTGGGCGAGGCTGCCATTCTCGCCGCCATCGGTGGCTTCAGCGGGCTGGTCTTCGGACTGGGTGCGGCCCGGTTGCTGAACCTGCTCCTGCCCGCCCTCCCGGTACACACCCCCTGGCTCTATGTACTGCTGGCGGAAATCAGCGCCATCCTCATCGGCCTGATCGCCGGCGTCCTGCCCGCCCGCCGCGCCGCTCGCCTGGATCCGGTCGAAGCCCTGCACGCTGAGTAATAGCCGGTTTACGCCCAGGGGAAAACTTCAATTTCAGCCAGTAGACGCTCAATCATGCCTTCGGCCTGTGCCGCATAGCCACCGCCCCCCACGCGCGAACGGTAGACCATCTGGAACAAACCAATATTCAAAGGGGGATCGTTTTCATTTATGTTCAATTAAATATCGTTATAGGTTTTATGATATTCAATTGAATATAAATTCTTGATAAATTATATGATATTTATTAAGGTATCATATAATTCATATGATATTTAATTGGACATCGATTTATGACATACTCAATTCAACCTCTTATAGCTGCTTTAAAGCGTGCACGTGAGAAAAAAGGACTTAGCCAGCGCGCTTTTGCCAAGAGTATCGGTGTGCCTCAAAGTCGCCTGTCCAGGATAGAAAGCGGGACGGTTGATTTACGCACCTCTAACTTGCTCAGCATTGCGCGCGCGCTGGACCTGGAGGTTATGCTCGTTCCGCGCCAGTATGTCCCCGTGGTGAGAAGCCTGGCCAGGAAAATGGGTCAATCCAGCGCAGACGATGAAGCGCAGCGCCCCCTTTATCAATTGGATGGCGAGGACAACGATGCCTGATGTCACTGCTCTCAATGTTCTGTTGCATAACCAGGTCATTGGCACTTTAACATTGCTTTCTGGCGGGCGGATTTTATTTGATTTTTCGCAAAACTATATTGATAACCCTGACCGGCCGACATTAAGCCTCTCTTTTAAAGATCAAGTCGGTGAGTTGATGACCGATATTCGGCCTACGAAAACGCGACTTCCTCCATTTTTCTCTAACCTTCTCCCGGAAGGTTCGATGCGCGATTACCTGGCAAAGCGCGCAGGTGTAAACGCCAATCGCGAGTTTTTCCTTCTCTGGGTGCTGGGCCGCGATCTGCCAGGCGGAATTACCGTCGAGCCGGCAGGGGATGGGGCCTGGCCACCGCACGGACATGAGGATAATGAGGCGGATCAGGATGACACAGAAAAGCCCCTCCGCTTTTCGTTAGCCGGTGTTCAGCTTAAGTTTTCAGCAGTAATGGAAACAACTGGCGGCCTTACCATCCCCGCCGAAGGTGTCGGTGGCTCGTGGATCGTTAAGCTCCCCTCCATGAAATTCGAGGACGTGCCGGAAAACGAATTCGCAATGATGACACTGGCCCGTATGATAGGAATGGACGTGCCGGATGTTGAGTTGGTGGAGGTGGGCGCTATTGCAGACTTGCCGGAAGGGATCGGGCGACTGAAAGGCGCTGCGCTGGCCATCAAGCGGTTTGACAGGACGAATGATGGTGGGATGATCCATATGGAAGACTTCGCACAGGTCTTCAGGATTTACCCGGAAAGGAAGTATGGACGCGCAAGTTATCGAAATATCGCCGAAGTCATATGGGCGGAGAATGGGAAGGAAGGGATAAAAGAATTTATCCGCCGGTTGATTTTTAGTGCGCTTATCGGGAATGCCGACATGCACCTGAAAAACTGGAGCTTGATCTATCCGGATCGGCGTCAGGCGGTGCTATCGCCCGGATATGACTTTGTCTCCACCATTGCCTGGATCGATGATGAAAAAATGGCGCTGAGCTTCCTTAAGTCAAAAAGCATGTTTGATTTATCTATTGATGCGCTCAAACGTTTCGCCGCTAAAGCACGCTTGCCTGAGAATCTGGTTGTGCATGCTGGGACAGAAACAGTTCACAGATTTATGGATGTTTGGGTAAAGGAAAAAGGTAATCTTCCACTTTCCGCGCATATGACCGAAGTGATTGAAGAGCATATGCGGAAAATTGAGATTGTAAGGGAAAGTGCACGCGCTTAATTTAAAATGGTAGGCAGGGGCATTTGGGGTCGACCTACGCAACCATCTGATAATAATATTTTTTATCCTGGTTTAACCCTGTCTTAGTCGCTTAAGCCGCGCTTTTCATCCCCAAAATGCACCCTGTAAGCTGCTACTGGCTTTTTTAATGTATAAGCTTCTATACAACGGTGTTTTTGTCCTTAAAAAGGGCTGTTTAAGCTAATGTAGGGCCGGTATTTTTAAATGTTTTATGTTTCTATTCAAATAATTGTATAGGTCCGACCCAATTTTCCGGAAATAAGTGATGTTGTCGCTTGATCCATGGTGTTTCTTTCTCCAGAAATCTATCAGTTTCTTTATACATAACAGCCAAGCTCACCTGACGCTTTTGATCGCACCGAAAAAGCGGTCAGGTGGGGTGCCTGGCTATGCGTGACTCTCTTGCTTTAAGCCATTTCTTAAATGACTGCTGACTCTCTCCAGAAGACTTTCCAGCTAACAAGCCCTCTACACTGATATCTTCATCGATATCTTCCCAGTGAATGCCATGCCCACCCCCAATAAGTTTCCAATTTTCTCTTTCCTTTTGTTCCGCATGCGATAAGCGCGGATACCAAGCTGTTGGAACCGATATAGTCCTGCCATCACTTAGATCAACACTTAAGGTATCGTCTGTTACTGTTACGTTCTCAGCACCCGGAATTTCGAGCTCAATTGCTAAAGTAGTCATTCCAAGCCTCCATCATAATTTCTCGCTTGCTTTCAATAATCTTAAGGATTTTTGATATCTCAGACCGACTAAAACCGCCGCTGCTGTATAGCCGTATTGGATCAAGCCACACCTTTGCAATTTTATCATCTCTTTACTATGTGCATGTGAAACGGTTCCTCCCTATCACCAGAATAAAAGAAAAAACGGTAAGGTCCATCTCGCAGTATTGTGGGCATTTGCCTATTTCACCTGTTCACTTGATTATCACGCGTAACGTCAAGCGGCCAGCTACTCTTTTTCATGCGCCGGGAGATACTCCGATTTCAGCCAGCAGACGCTCAATCATGCCTTCGGCCTGTGCCGCATAGCCGCCGCCAAAAAGATTGAAGTGATTGAGGATGTGGTAAAGATTGTACAGCGTCTTGCGCACAGCATAGCCGCTGTCCAGCGGCCAGGCTTCTTCATAAGCCGCATAAAAGGCGGCAGAGAAGCCGCCGAACAATTCGCTCATAGCCAGATCCGTTTCCCGATCACCATAATACACGGCCGGGTCGAAAATCACCGCCTCCCCCTGCCGGGTAAAAGCATAGTTCCCTGACCACAGATCGCCGTGCAGCACAGAAGCCACCGGCTGATAATGACTGAAGAGGGAATCAAAACTGCCCAGCAGCTTTTCCCCCTTATCGATCAGGCTACGAGCGGCGCCATTTTTAGCCGCCAGTTGTAATTGAAACCCCAGCCGCTGTTCACGCCAGAACGCAATCCAGCCGCTGGCCGGTGTATTAATCTGTGTGGTGGAACCAATAGTATTGTCACGACACCAGCCAAACTGTTGCTGTGTATGCCGATGCATCTGTGCCAACTGGCGGCCGAAAACGGCCATCGAGCCTGTACCGCCCAGAGACAGATCTTCCAGTACTAAAAAAGCCCGGCCGCAGACCGCACCACTGCATACCAGCGCGGGAACCTTAATCGCATCAGCCCGCGCGAGTTCCTGCAGACTCTCGGCTTCCGCTTCAAACATAGGCAATAACTCCGCCTGATTGAGCTTGACAAAATAGTGCTTACCTCCGCGTCCTTTCAATCGGGATGCCTGATTGATACAACCTCCCGCCACGGCCTGCTGCGTTTCCAGTTCGAAGCGCTCAGCACTGGCTGCCGAAATCCGTACTGCGATGTGTTGCCATAAATCCATACCTATATCTACCTCAAAAATAAATGACTCAATGCCGGAACTAATAACGCGCAGCTGCTATTTTTATACTATACGCTCGCTAATAATTAATCCTCTCATGCCGGAACTGAATGAACTGAACATCCTACAGCAGCTTGCCTCGGCTCTGGCCCTGGGTCTGCTGATCGGCCTGGAACGCGGCTGGCACACACGCAAACAAGCTGAGGGTGAACGCGTCGCCGGACTACGCACCTACGGCCTGATCAGTCTGCTCGGGGGGATCTGGGCGCTACTCGCCCAGCAAATCGGTATGCTCCTAATCGGCTTCGGTTTTATCGGCCTGGTACTGGTCGCCATCGCGGCATATTACCAACGTATCCGGGAACAGGATGACATCGGTATTACCAGCATCATCGCCATTCTGCTGACCTTCCTGCTCGGTGTGCTGTGTACCCTCGGGCAGGCTCGCATCGCCGCCCCCACGGCTGTCGTCATCACCCTGCTGTTAAGCCTTAAACCCGTAGTACACCATTTTCTGCGCCATCTGGAACGCATCGAGTTATACGCGGTACTGAAGATGCTGCTGATTTCCGTGGTCATCCTGCCGGTGCTGCCCAACCGCACGTTTGACCCCTGGAATGCCCTTAATCCTTATCAGATCTGGTGGATGGTGGTGCTGATCGCCGCCATCTCCTTTGTCGGTTACTTTGCCGTGAAAATCACCGGCGCCCGACAGGGCATGCTGATCACCGGCATCTTTGGCGGACTGGCATCCTCCACTGCTGTCACTCTGCACCTCTCACGCCTGACCCATAAACATCCCGGTTATACCAATGCCACGGCGGCCGGCATTCTGGCCGCCTGCGCCACCATGTTTCCGCGCATGCTGGTGATTACCTTTATTTTCAACCCGCTGCTCGGCCGTCGGCTTCTTCTGCCCGTATTATTGAGCGCTGCCTTGATTTATCTGCTGGCCTTTGTCTTCTGGCGTCACTCGAAAACCGATGAGTCCGAATCCAGTCATCCGCGCCTGCGCAACCCTTTTCATATTGCCAGCGCCCTGCAATTCGGCCTGCTGCTGGCCATGATCATGCTGTTATCCCGTATAATGGTGCATTATTTCGGTGCTTCCGGAATCTATCTGCTGGCTGGCGCCTCCGGCATCGCCGACGTTGACGCCATCACGCTCTCGCTCACGCATATGAGCCTGCAACAACTGCCACTGGACACCGCTGCATACGCCATTCTGCTCGCAGCTGTGGTCAATAGCATCATCAAAACCGGCATCGCGTTTTTTGCCGGTCAGGCAGCGCTGGGCCGACGCATTACGGTCGGGCTGCTGGTGCCTCTGGCCATCGCCTTGCTGATTCTCTGAATTAATCCAAGGACCAGAGTAAGCTGGAAGCATTCGGTTAATCGAAATCATTGAGCAGAAGGCGTTAACGGGACAGCAGTGATATTTATTTTAAGGATTAAGAGATAAACTTTAATGCGCCATTCCGGGCACGTTTTGACCCCCCAGGAAGTGCTGATTTGCAGCGATTAGCACAGAAAAAGCATGAATGACAAGCCTGTTTCTGAATTTTTTCTATTGTTATGCACAGCACTCGCAGGAACAACAACTTAGCTGTCAAAAAACGGCGAAACTCTAACAAAACAATGTAAGTTGTTGTTAATTGTATTATTTAACTTGCGCACAAAAACTGTCCACTTTAACAATAGTGTAATAATCATCAGGTCTTGAGAGGTTTTACCCCACCTCATCCACAGAGTTATCCACAGCTTCTGTGGATAAGGCAGGAAATCAAGACCAGACAAAGACTTAAGGTATTTATTCCAGAATGATTCGACAAAACTGCGCTAAATTAACCTTTTATCCTCTATTTTAATCCGGAATTTCGCCCCTTGAGTAAATTTGATTCTGAGCTGGTTCTGCGCATGGCCATTCCCGGCCCGTTGCGACGTATTTTTGATTACCTGCCCCCTTCCGGTTGCACATCGGCACAGCTGCAACCCGGTCTGCGCCTGCGCGTACCGTTCGGTCGGCGAGTCCTGGTAGGCGTGCTGCTGGAGGTGGCCGATCACAGTGAACTGGCGCCGCAAAAACTGCGCCGGGCCGAGGCGCTGCTGGACAGTCGGCCCATTCTGCCGCAAGAGCTACTGGCGCTGATGCGCTGGGCCAGCCGTTATTACCAGCATTCCATTGGCGAGGTGATCCTCGGCAGCCTGCCCACCCTGCTACGCCAGGGACAGGCCGCCCAGGCAAAAACAGAATCCTGCTGGCAGTTGAGTCCGGCAGGCTGGAAAACGGATCCTGGCGACCTCAAAGGAGCACCGAAACAGGCTGCCCTGCTACGGATCCTGCAACAACATCCCGCCGGGCTGGATGCCCCGTCACTGAACCGGGAACAACAAAACTGGCGCCCAAGCGTGGCCCGTCTACAACAAAAAGGCTGGGTCACAACACATGAACGTGAGTGTGCCCTCACTCTGCCTGTCGAAACCGACTCCTCAAAAACAGGCGCACCGACACTCAACCGGCACCAGCAGGCGGCGCTGGACACCATCAGCACCCAGTTGGATCGCTACCAGTGTTATTTACTGAACGGCGTCACTGGCAGCGGCAAAACCGAGGTTTATCTGCAACTGATCCAGAAAATCCTGGCCGCGGGCCGGCAGGTGCTGGTGCTGGCGCCCGAGATCGGCCTCACCCCTCAGCTGATCCAGCGTTTCCGTGAACGCCTGGGCCAGCAGCGCAACGGACAAGTTGCGCTGCTGCACTCGGGGCTGTCCGATCGGGCGCGTCTGGACAACTGGCTGGCCTGCGCCGCCGGCCGGGCGGGCGTACTGATTGGCACCCGTTCAGCCTTATTCACGCCGCTGCCGAATCTCGGCCTGATCATTCTCGATGAGGAACATGATCTGTCCTTCAAGCAACAGGACGGCTTCCGCTACAATGCCCGCGACCTGGCCATCGTACGGGCCAGGAAAGCGGGCATTCCTATTATCCTGGGCTCCGCCACCCCCTCACTGGAAAGCCTGCATAACGTCGCCCAGCAGCGCTCACAAATGCTGCTACTGCCCGAGCGGGCCGGCAACGCACAACGGCCACAGTTACGCTTGCTCGACATTCGCCATCAGAAACTCGAACAGGGACTCAGCGCCCAGCTCCTGAGCCGCGTCCACCAGCATCTGGATGACGAGGGCCAGGTGCTGTTATTTATCAACCGCCGGGGTTATGCGCCGGTACTCATGTGCCACGACTGCGGCTGGCACGCCCGCTGCCTGCGCTGTGACGCGCACATGACCGTGCATCATGGACAACAGCAGCTGCGCTGCCATCATTGCGGTTCACAGCGCCCCGTCAACCGGGGCTGCCCGGACTGCAACAGCGGCAACCTGCATTTCATGGGCGCCGGGACCGAGCGCGTGGAAGATACTCTGGCCTCCCATTTCCCCGCTACCCGGATCCTGCGTATCGATCGCGACAGCACCCGTCGCAAGGGCAGCCTCGACAGCATGCTGACGGAGATCCAGCATGGCGCTCCGGTGATTCTGGTCGGCACCCAGATGCTGGCCAAGGGCCATCATTTCCCCAATGTCACCCTGGTCGGCATGCTCGACGCCGACTACGGCCTGTTCAGTGCAGACTTCCGCGCCAGTGAACGTATGGGGCAACTGCTTTTGCAGGTAGCCGGGCGTGCGGGGCGTGCTGAACGTCCCGGCGAAGTCCTGATCCAGACCCACCAGCCGGATAACCCCCTGCTGCATTTTCTGCTGCGTCACGACTACCCCAGCTTTGCCCGGACCTTACTGAAGGAACGCGCCGAGGCGCAACTGCCCCCCTACAGCCATCTCGCCCTGTTGCGCGCCGAAAGCCCCCGGACCGAGGCCGCCATGCAATTTTTACAGGAGGCGAAACAGCAGGCCGCCCTCATCCAGCCGCAACTGCTGGCTTTTGGCCCCCTGCCCGCCCCCATGGAACGCCGCGCCGGACGTTTTCGCGCCCAGCTCCTGTTCCAGCATCATCAGCGGGGGGAATTACAACAGTGGCTGGCGCGGCTGATGCCGCAACTGGAAAATATGAAAAGCGCACGCAAGGTGCGCTGGTCGATCGACGTGGATCCGATGGAAATGTATTAATCGTTGCATAAGTATTGGCGTGTATTTTATCCCCTCACCCCCACCCTCTCCCGGAGGGAGAGGGGGCTATGATGCAAATACTTATGCAGCGATTAATATTAGGAGCCTGTTCTCTATTCTCGAACAGGCTCATAGCCGTGGCTTTCACACTTCAGCATCAGTTACACTCCAGCCTGGTGAACAGGGCTGGAGATGGACATGTCAGAGACACGACCCGACAGGCAAAAACAATCCCTGATCTTGCTGCTGCTGGCGCTTGCCGCGCTGGTGGTCATCATTGCCGGCATGCGCGCGATAACACCGATTCTGGTACCCTTTCTGCTGTCGGTTTTTATCGCCGTGGCCTGCCATTCGCCCATGGCCTGGCTGACTCAGCGCAAAGTGCCGCCTGCGTTTGCGGTACTCATCGTGATCACCGGTCTGGTTATCGCCTTCTTTCTCACCGCCCTGTTCGTCGGCAGCTCACTCAGTGACTTCAGCCGCTCCCTGCCCCAGTATCAGAACCGGCTGCATGGGCTGACCCTGACCCTGATGAATACCATGCAGAAACTGGGCATGGATACCTCAAGCCTGAACCTCGAAAATATTATCAATCCGGCCGCAGCCATGCATCTGGTGCAGACTCTGCTGGGTGGACTGGGTCAAGTGCTGAGCAATACCTTTTTGATCCTCCTGACCGTGGTCTTCATTTTGCTGGAAAGCTCCAGCTTCGCCGCCAAACTGCACGCGATGGCCGGTGATACCGAAAAATCCATGGCCCGCTTCAGGCGCTTTATCATCGGCGTCAATCACTACATCGCCATCAAGTCGCTGGTCAGTCTGCTCACCGCCATCATCGTCACCCTCGCCCTGATGATCATTGGTGTGGATTATCCCGTACTCTGGGGCTTTCTCGCCTTTTTGCTCAATTTCATCCCCAACATTGGCTCAATTATCGCGGCGGTGCCGGCCATTCTGCTGGCCCTGATCCAGTTGGGTATGGGAGCCGCTGGCGCTACCGCCCTGGTCTATCTGCTGGTGAATTTCATCATCGGCAACTTCATCGAGCCGCGTCTGCTCGGACGTGGCATCGGTCTCTCCACCCTGGTGGTGTTCCTGTCCCTGATCTTCTGGGGCTGGCTGCTGGGACCGGTAGGGATGCTGCTGTCCGTGCCCCTGACCATGAGCCTGAAAATTGCCCTGGAAGATAATGAACAAAGTCGCTGGCTGGCTATCTGGTTGGGAGAGTCTCCGCGAGGTTAGTGGCTACCCGCGCAGTCTGAATGCGCGGGCAGAAAACCATCCCCCCCGGACAGGCTTTTGTAGTAACATCCCGTTCCGTATTCCATTCATGTTCCAGTCCCTGACAACAAACAAAGACGCACCATTGAAACAGCAAATCAGGACATTGCTCCAGCAAGCGCTGGATAGCCTTAAACAGTCTGGCGCACTACCCGGCGATGCCAGCCCGACTATTCAGATTGAACGCAGCCGCGATCCCGCTCATGGTGACTTTGCCAGCAACCTGGCCATGATGCTGGCCAAAACGGCGCACAGAAAACCGCGTGATATTGCTGAAGATCTGATGGCTGCGCTGCCAGCCTCCGAGCATGTCGTCAAAGTTGAGATTGCCGGACCGGGCTTTATCAATTTCCACCTGAGTCAGCGGGCTTTTCAGGCCGTGGTGCCCAGCATTCTTGAGGCTGGGGAGCACTATGGGCGCAGCCGGTTGGGCGCGGGTAAACGGGTACAGGTAGAGTTTGTTTCCGCCAACCCAACCGGCCCCCTGCATGTTGGTCACGGTCGTGGCGCCGCCTACGGCGCCACCGTGGCCGATCTGCTGGCGGCCATGGGTTTCGAGGTTCACCGCGAATATTACGTTAACGATGCCGGTCGGCAGATGGACATTCTTGCCGCCAGCGTCTGGCTGCGCTATCTGGAACTGGCGGGAGAAGACCTGCCCTTCCCGGTTAATGGCTACAAGGGTGACTATGTCTGGGATGTCGCCGCCAAGCTGCACCGCGAAAATGGTGACCGCCTGCGCCATGCCTGGAGCAAGATTGCCTCGTCGTTGCCTGCCGATGAAACAGACGGTGGCGACAAGGAAAAATATATCGATGCCGTTATCACTCAGGCTAAAACCCTGCTCGGCGCGAAAGACTACCGCTTCATCTTCGACACCGGGCTTGATTACATTCTCGCAGACATTCGTGATGATCTGGCACACTTCAATGTCAATTATGAGCAATGGTTCTCTGAACGTTCCCTGACAGAGAGCGGCGCAGTCGAGCGCGCCATCGAACGTCTGGAGAAAAGCGGTCACGTCTATGAGAAAGAGGGCGCAAAATGGTTTCGCTCCTCTGACTTCGGCGATGAGAAGGATCGGGTGCTGGTGCGCGACAACGGCCAGAGCACCTATTTTGCCTCGGACATCGCCTATCACATGGACAAGCTGGAGCGTGGCTTCGAGCAGGTGATCGATATCTGGGGCGCCGATCACCACGGCTATGTGCCGCGAGTCAAAGCCGCCATGCAGGCGCTGGGCGATGATCCTGATAAACTGGACGTACTATTGGTGCAGTTCGCCGTGCTCTACCGCGGCGGTGAAAAAATGCAAATGTCCACCCGCTCCGGTCAGTTTGTCACCCTGCGCCAGTTACGCAAGGAAATCGGCAGTGACGCGGCGCGCTTTTTCTACGTCATGCGCAAGTGTGAACAGCATATGGATTTCGATCTGGATTTGGCCAAATCCCGCTCCAACGACAACCCGCTGTATTATATACAGTACGCACATGCACGGATCTGTAGCGTATTTCGTCAGCGTGAAGAAAAGAAGCTGTCCTATGATCAAGCAGCCGGACTGCAACAACTGGCCAGGCTCACCGAAAAACACGAGCAGGCCCTGCTCTCAAGTTTGAGCCGTTACCCGGAGGTGCTGGAAGCCGCCGCGCTGAATCACGAACCGCACCAGCTCGCCCATTATCTGCGTGAACTAGCCAACGACTATCACACCTACTACAACGCCCACCCGTTCCTGGTCGAGGATGCCGATCTGCGCCAGGCGCGTCTGGCCCTGATCCAGTCCGTAAAACAGGTGATCGCCAACGGTCTGGGACTGCTGGGTGTATCGGCGCCTGAGAGTATGTGAGATCTGAGCCGTTAACAGCATGCCCAAAGATTACGCCAAAACCCCAAAACCTGGAAAGGGCCATTCCCTGCCTGGCTGGCTGTGGATGCTCGGCGGCCTCGGTATTGGCCTGTTCATCGCCCTGCTGGTTTATATCAACAACCATACCGATGCGGCTCATAAAACGGATCTTTCCGCCAGTCTGAACAAAATATTTGATGAAGGTGTAAAAGCTACCCGGAAGGCCAGTGCGAAAACCAAAGCCAAGGTGGCGCAAGCCATTAAGGAAACCCGACCGAAATTTGACTTCTACACCATCCTGCCCGAGTTGGAGGTCGCCATCCCCGAAGAGGAGCTGATTCAGAAAGCACGGTCGAACAAAAAAACGCACCACAGAGAAAATACCAACCGCTATATTCTGCAGGCCGGTTCCTTTCGTAACCCGGCCCAGGCTGATCGCCTGAAAGCACAACTGGCCATGCAAGGCATCGTCGCCAATATTCAGCCGGTAAAAATCAACGACCACGATACCTGGTATCGCGTTCGTATCGGTCCCCTGCATGATATCGCCACACTCAACCGTACCCGCAGGCGCCTGCAGAAAAACCATATTGCGTCAATGGTGGTCAAGGAAAAAAATAACCTCAGCCATACGCCTGACTGATCGTCCCCAAAGCTTCGGCCAGGAACTCCCTCTGCTTCAGCAGGAGACGTATTAATCGTTGCATAAGTATTCGCATGCATTTTATCCCCTCACCCCAACCCTCTCCCAGAGGGAGAGGGGGCTATGATGCAAATACTTATGCAAAGATTGATGTATTAAATCTAAAAGGGGGTTTTTCAGATTACAAAGAGGCACTATTCAGATGGCGGGATACCATTTGTTCCAGCGGGTTCTGTTTTTTATCCCTTAATTTAGACTGCGGCTTAACCTGCAGGTCACTGCTCATCATCTCTTCATGCAATACCGAACGCTCCGGCATGGCATACAACACCAGACCAAGGCAGGAAATCAGAACCCCCAATAGAACGTATTTTTTCAATGATTCAATCATTTTTATCTCCCTTTCAGCTTCACTGCTTACTTTCTCCTTAAGTAGGGGAAGATCAAGCTACGCCTGTTAGCGACAGGCGTCTATAAGACTTTAGATATATAATTAGCGGCACTTCATTCCTGCATAAAGTGTAGATCTGATTTTTGACAGAATTGTGTCAGCAGACTTCAATCTGGACTCGATATAGATTTAGGACTCAGGACAGAATCACTCTTTTCAGCATATTCTAAAAAAATAATTGAATTTCTATGGGATAAATTCCTTGCGTCTTGCTGCGAGCACATAAACAACCCGGCAGCAAACCGCGAAGATTTGCCTTAGTTATTAATCGTTGCATAAGTATTCACATGTATTTTATCCCCTCACCCCCACCCTCTCCCAGAGGGAGAGGGGGCTAT
>DRJN01000204.1 GCA_011052165.1 Gammaproteobacteria bacterium | reverse complement strand
TGTTGGGCTGAGTGAAACGAAGCCCAACACTCCTCCTCCCCCGCCTACACTGGTTCAGCCACAATATAGATCATCCAGGATTCCTGATTTTCGGCCTCGGTGGTTTCGTAATACTCGCCGGTGCCTTCCATTTCATCTTCATCATCCTCACTATCTTCATAACGTTCCCAGTAAACTCGCACATTTTTATAACCCGCATCCTCCAACATCTCCCGTACTTCGGGGATCGCCCACAAACGCCACTCATAGGTAAAGGCATTTTCCAGACGCGAGCCATCATCAAAATCAAAATGAATGGCGCAGGCCATGTGGTTATTGATGGGATTAAAGGAAACATGCTCCCAGACATAGGTCGCCCCTTCATCTTCTATTTCGGTTTCCTCTTCCAGCACATCGGCGCATTCGGTGCCGCCGAACAGATCCAGAATCAACAGGCCATCGTCTTTCAGGCTGGCGCGCGCCTGAGCGAAATAATCGATCATCTCATCACGTTCTTCAAACAGGCAGTAACTAAAATTAAAAGCACAGACGATATCCACCGCAGGCTCAGTGACACTACGCACATCATCATTTATCAGGGTAACGCGCTCCGCTACATCGGCACCGGCCGCATCAACGTTGTTTTTCTGTCCCCATTCAAGCGTTTCCTCATCATAGTCCACCCCAATAGCGGTGCGCGCCGGGTCGCCCTTACACCATTCTGTCGCCAGATACGCCGTACCGCAAAAATCCTCTTTTATGCTCAGCGCATCACGGCCACGTAATTCTTTAAACGTTTTCTCAAAGAACTCGACCTCGGCTTCCGGACACTGAACAGACTTTTGATATAGCACATGCCGATCGGCCTGTGCCGCCTGGGTAAGTTTTTTGCTGGATTCTGAACTCATAATTGTGCTCTTTGTGCCACTGATATTGGCGGGTATTATAGGCTTTTTTTGTCCTTAAAACTCATAATTTTCAGTCAATACGGCAAACAGGCCTGTGCTATAATTTATTACTGCATTTCAGCGGCATCGGAACACCTTAAAATATGTCACCCACTCATCCCCCCATTCCCGAAAAAACCACCACCGTGACGATTGGTTCAATTTCAATAGGTGGCAATGCGCCTGTGGTAATACAGTCCATGACCAACACCGATACTGCCGATATCGAGGCAACCGTGCAGCAGGTTATCGAACTGGCGCACGCCGGTTCAGAACTGGTGCGTATCACTGTCAACAGTGCCGAGGCTGCCGCTGCGGTCCCCCGTATACGGGAAAAGCTTGATGCGCAAAACTGTGCCGTCCCGCTAATTGGTGATTTCCATTTTAACGGTCACAGATTACTTCAAGATTATCCTGACTGCGCCCGGGCCTTAGCCAAATACCGCATCAACCCTGGTAATGTCGGCAAGGGCAAACGGCGTGATGAACAGTTTGCCAGCATGATTGAGCGCGCCTGTGAACACGGCAAAGCCGTGCGCATCGGTGTGAACTGGGGCAGCATGGATCAGGAACTCATGGCCCGGCTCATGGATGAAAATCGCAAGCACGATACCCCGAAAGAACCCGCCGACATCATGCTTGAAGCCATGGTCACCTCCGCTCTCGAAAGCGCCCAACAGGCAGAAAAAATCGGTCTGCCGCATGACAAGATTATTCTTTCCTGCAAAATGAGCGGGGTACAGGATCTGATTAGGGTCTATCAAACGCTGGCAACGCGCGGCGACTACGCCCTGCACCTGGGGCTGACCGAAGCCGGTATGGGCGCCCGCGGTATCGTCGCCTCCACCGCAGCACTCAGCATTCTGCTGCAACAGGGGATTGGCGACACTATTCGCATATCGCTCACCCCGGAACCGGGTGGCGATCGTACTCAGGAAGTTATAGTCGCACAGGAAATCCTACAGGCCTTAGAACTACGGGCCTTTACCCCGACCGTGGTTTCCTGCCCCGGCTGCGGCCGCACCTCCAGCACGTATTTCCAGCAACTTGCACAGGACATCCAAACCTATTTGCACGAGCAGATGCCACGATGGCGCACACACTTTGCAGGTGTTGAAAATATGAGCGTGGCGGTCATGGGCTGTGTGGTAAACGGCCCCGGTGAAAGCAAACACGCCAACATAGGCATCAGCCTGCCCGGCACCGGTGAAAAGCCAGTGGCACCGGTTTATGTCAACGGCATTAAGACCGTGACCCTCAAAGGCAGTCATATCGCTGAAGAGTTTCAAACCATCGTTGAAGACTATGTCGGAAAAAATTATTCCTGATTGTCCAGCCACCTCAATATAGGGATAGCTGCTTCAGGCTTGATTTTTATGTGAATATTTCAAGGAGAATAAGGATGAGCTTTAGAATTCTATCGATTGACGGTGGTGGCATCAGGGGCATTATTCCCGGCAAGGTGTTAATCCAACTGGAAAATGAAATTCGGGCACAATATGGAACCGAGAAAGCCATTTCAGATTATTTTGATTTAATAACCGGCACGAGCACCGGCGGAATTTTAGCGCTTGGATTATGCATCCCTGGGAAAAATAATATTCAAAAATACAATGCTCAGGATTTACTGGATATTTATGTTGAACGTGGCGATGATATTTTTGATGTTTCTGTCTGGAAATCCATTACCTCGGTCGGTGGATTAAACGATGAAAAATATGATGCGACTGAATTAGAAGACGCGCTAAACGATTACTTTAGTGATGTCATGCTTAGCCACCTACTTAAACATTGCCTAATCACCTCATATGACATCAAAAGACGCAGAGCGCATTTCTTTAGATCCTCCGCAGCAGTCAAAAATAAAAGAAATGATTTTCTGGTTCGAGATGCAGCCAGAGCAACTTCGGCAGCCCCCACCTATTTTGAACCGGCCCGAATTAAATCAAGCGCCAATATTATATACCCGCTGATTGATGGCGGATTGTTCGCAAATAATCCGGCTATGTGCGCCTATGCTGAAGCAAGGAAAGTTCATGGCATTAGTGGTTCGGAAGAAATGACTATTCTCTCACTCGGAACAGGGGAGTCAAAGAAATCCTACCCCTATACTGAAGCAAAGGATTGGGGTGCCGCAAGCTGGATTAAACCGGCGATTGATGTCATGTCCACTGCGGTTTCAGAGACAACCGATTTTCAGCTACAGCAAATATTTAGCTCATCCGGTCGTTCTGATCATTATTTGCGTATACAAACCAG
>DRJN01000203.1 GCA_011052165.1 Gammaproteobacteria bacterium | reverse complement strand
GCCGAGGCACTGCCACCCGTATAGTCCACCGTCACGCTCAACGGCAGCACCGTGCCGTCCGCCGTCCCATTGAGCACCTGCGCCGACATCTGCATCACCCGGCTCTCCCCCGGATTCAGCGTGCCCACCGTCCAGGTCGCCAGGTCGCCTTCATTGCAAAAACCCCCGGAGCAAACACCGCCAGCACTGAGATCTCCCCCGGCTGCACCCGTGTCATTCGGCGTCAGTAGTTCAACCACCACGTTGTTCACCGCCGCCGCACCGTCGTTGCGCACCGTCACGACCTGCACCAGCTCTTCAAATACTCGAACCGGGTCCGGCGATCCCACCAGCGTCACACTGATAGCACCAAAGGCTTCTGCCGGAATTAAAGGAAGCACTGCGAAAGATGCCAGAAGCATCCGCGTAATTGATTTCATAAAGAAGATAAGACAGGCATCGAAAACCGTATGCCATATGCGCTCGTACCCTGAACAGCAGGATCTATTATTCCTTAACCAGTTCATTTCCGACGCTTCCAGAAAGTGTGAAGGTGGTGATGCCGGTGTCGTTCAGAGGCGCCGCATGGGTTGGGGAAACAATCGTGGCGAACAGCATGGCGAACAAGGTCGCCGCAACACGCAACAACCCACCTGCCCCGGTTACCCGGGACACATGTCCTGAAATGATTTCAGTCCCACACCTTCTTGTTATTTTAGGGTGCACGCTGTCCATGCCCCTCCTCTGTTCGATCCGGCTCATGCCGGATCAGGATGATGTATTCACTTAATCACCCTTCCCGTGTCTTCACTCTGAGCGTGAAGATTTGTTTTTCTTGTGCAGCACCCTCCCTATGGGAATTAGGAAACATCGGGCAAACTAACGATCCTTCTTTAACCAACCTCCCAAGCGATAACGAAAACGCCAGTAACTCCGACAAAGAATGTCTGGTCTACGCTGGCCTGGTGGAGAAAGGATTGAACGATGGCGTTGATGCCCCACCCTGGCTGTCAATATCAGCAGGATGACAAGCAGGCTCCCCATGGTTTTTGTTCTTTTATGATGGCTCCTCCAGTATTCCCTGATCTTGAAGTATTGTCGTATTTTTTGTCAGGGTTTTAGAAGAGCCTAAAACTGAGATGGACGCGGTGTCAAGCCGAACTTCTATCAACCCCAGGTGACGATATCGAGGCGGATCAGCTTTACATTGCCGCTAACATTCTGCGGATACTGACTTTTTCGTCTGAATATCCCGGCGCAAATCCACTCTTGCGGATCTTCGCTCAACGCCGAATTGTCGAAAACAGGGCATCGTAGTTGCCATCCGTTGCCAGCCGATACCCTTTGATATCGTCCCGTGCGGCAAAATACTGGTCTTCGTATCACAGTGGTACATAGACAAGCCGTTCTAACAGGCGGGCCTGTAAACCAGCATAGATCGTCGCCTGCTGTTCTGTATCCGTTGCCAGCATCGCCTGCTCGATCATCCGGTCGACCCGCTCATCATCCAGGCGCCCCCGGTTGGCGCCCGAAGGCGGTAACGACTGACTGTGAAACGCGTAGCGAAAGATATCCGGTGATTTCACGCCGACCCAGGCCAGGCTGTACATCTGGAAACGACCGGCCTTGATATCGCCGTAAAACGTACCCCAGTCGTAGCTCTGCACCTCCACCTCTATGCCCGCCTGCGCCAGCTGCTCCGGTTTTTCAGGAGTGACTGTCAGGTTAAATTCAGTTAACGCTAGCGCTATGCCACACCACTTTTCGGTATCGGCTTGAGTACATAGTCAGGGCATAACTTTTGGTAGAGAAACTCCGGCGCAAAATCTGCGCCATTTGGCCAGACGATCGTTTCAAGTTCCTTATCCAGCGATAACTCAGCGAACCGCGCTTTATCCTTCAAAGGCTGAAACACTTCACCCCATAGTTCGCTTTCAAGATCGATTTCGCCTTCCACTCCATCTGTAAATTTTAGCCGAACACGATAGCCACCTAGATACTCCGCTTTTTTCAATTTTGGTAGCATAGCATTACTCCAATGGTTCAATTTTCTTTAAGACCTTTCTATCGCGGGCCAAATCCCAGTCACCGGTTAGCTCGGTTTTGTGATATTCGCGCCACTCCTGAACAAGGCCTAAAACACGGGGAGGCAAGCGGCCCTCAACGACTTCTCCCGTATCAATAGCGATAACTGCTTCAAAATCACCGTACTTCGCATGAAAGTGCGGGGGATTATGATCGTTGTAATACATGGCAATTATGATGCCCAGGAATCTACTGATTTCAGGCAAGATATCTCTCCTCGTTTATTCAGCCTGCCTATTTGGCTTTTAGTCAATACATTCATTTTGAGCACCATTCTTCCAATGAGTTAGACACATATTACATTGCCCAAAAGGATTTACAAACCACGCTGCATGTATATCGAGTAAATGGCCGGAATGAGAATGCATTTGCCATTCGTTAAGTGGTTGTGTAGGACGGGAGCTGGCCGATAGCACGCATTCGAACACTTTCTGTCAGATTTGGAGATTGCCGCGTCACTTCGTTCCTCGCAATGACGAATTGATCAGAGGTTCCCAAGTTTAACGCCGAACTGTCGAAAACAGGGCATCGAAATTACCATCAGCTGCCAGCCGGTACCCTTTGATGTCGTCCCGTGCGGCAAAATACTGGTCTTCGTACCACAGTGGCACATAGACAAGTTGCTCAAACAGCCGGGCCTGTAAACCGGCGTAGATTTTTGCTTGTTGTTCTGTATCCGTTGCCGCCATTGCCTGCTCGATCATCCGGTCGACCTGCTCATCGACCAGGCGCCCCCGGTTGGCGCCCGAAGGCGGTAAGGGGGTGCAAAACAATAAGTTACCGAATTTAGTTATTCGTTGGGCAAGATTTGGTAATTCCATTCGCCGTGAAATGTGTTGCGTTTGATTCGTATTTCAGCGAGCCGGTCGGCACTGACCTTCTTCGCTTTTTCGTATTGGCTTTTGTCCAGCCAGGCGTGAACCTCCAAGCCCTCTTCGGTTTTCGTTGAGCCAATAAGATTAACGACGATCT
>DRJN01000202.1 GCA_011052165.1 Gammaproteobacteria bacterium | reverse complement strand
GCGCTTCGCTAACCTTCACCTCCACCAGGTTGGTATGGGGACTTCCACCCCACCAGTCAGCCGGCATGCCCGGCACGCGTGAATACTCCACCGGCCAAAGCCGGTGGCTTCGAGTTACGGCTGAAAGCCAGATCGATTGGCCATGCGGCCGATTACCGTCGCTACACGACGGTAAAATTATCGCCAGGCTCTGGCGGCTTCTGATTCTTGATGTATTCCTTCCATACCTCATCGGTCACATTCCCACTCGAAGCTACCCAATAACCCCTGCTTCATAGATGCTGACCCCAGTCGGAGTAGCGCTTGCGTAACACCTTGTACTCCGACAACAACCAGTGCGAACTCTTCCATTTCAGATGCTGGGCCGCCCGGGATACCGATAGCTTGGGGGGGGAATACTGATCAGCATATGCACATGACCCCGGTTGATCGGCCCCACATAGATCATCATCTCCTTGCTGATCGCTATCTCTCGCAGCAACTCTCGACAGCACCGACCCACGTCACCTCCCAACACCTGATACCGATACTTCGTCGTCCAGACCAGATGGTACTTGCAATCCCAGACACTATGGCTGCCTCGCATAATATCATCCATCTAAAGGCGAGGGGTTTGCAGATCCCCTATCGGGGACTTTAAATCACCTCCGGCAAAGCCGGAGGCTTATTAGGTGAGCGCCTCAAAGGCGCCTATAACATCGCGAGCCGCCTGAAGGCGGCAGACCTACTTCATAAGCTTCATTTGGTCGTAGCGATCGTCCTCGGCTTCCTGGTCTCGGATATACGCCCGCACCATCGCTTCGTCGAGACCGACCGTAGAAACAAAATTTGTGTGTAACGATGTGGGCAGAGCCGGGGGCTTACCTCCACTGAGTTAGCACCGAGATCAGAATGCTTACGTAGCCACGACTCATGCCCGGATCAAATCATGATTGAAGCAGAAAATATTTTCTCCACTAATTAGATAATCCATGGCGAAACGACTCGTACATGCGAAGAACGATGTACTCGTTCCGCGCCAAGGGAAAAGCCAATCTTCCAGCTCCATAATGATGCATGGAAATCTTTCAACCCATTGCGTATTTTCAGAAAAAAGTGCCTGCTGTGAACCCTCTATGTCAATTTTCACCAGCAATGGTTCAGCTGCGGGCAGCATGGACAAAAGATCGCTCACTGTGTAACCAGGCACAGTCTGCGTCGACTTGCCAGACTCGGCAGGGATAACCATGGCGCCTGCCGTTCCACGCCGCCGGTCTACCAGATCAAGCGATTCATGTCTTGGCCATACGCCGCCTCGCACCGGGATAATACGATCCTCGAAAATTGCCACGTTTTGCTTCAGTACGCGATAATTATCGCCATCCGGCTCAACGACGATTATTTTAGCCTGAGGAAATACGCCGCAAAACCAAAGGGCAGATAGACCGATATTTCCTCCGCAGTCCACGATCAAGGGCGTCTTGCCCGTTTGTACCAAATTCGAATAATGCCGCATGAGTGCCGCATGGTGCTCTTTGAAACAGGTTATCTCGTATTGCCGCATAACGAAACATTGCCAGAATATCGAGCGATCACTGGGAATATCCCGCAGTTTGATTATCAAACCCTGTCGAGACAGATGCAGGCGCAACAAACCTTCGGCATCTCTGGGAGCCTTTGAAAACTCATTGCCAAGCAGTAGCGTCAGTGCTTCGCGTGGCGCGAAAGCACGTAAATAATTGGGTAGCTTCAACAAGCGCCAGAGATTTCCCCTCATTCATCTCCCCTGAGGTAGGGCGCAATCCTAATTTGTTGCAGAATCAGGTCGCCTTGAAAAACTATCGTGAGCGGTTCGATTGGGTTGACTCCAATTTCCAAGTGCAAAATTCAGGTTTTCACATACACCGCTATTTTCGTGGCGCAAGGTGATCGATCAGGTCGCGCAGTTGCAAGGCTCCGGCGCGGCGCGAATACTGCTCCAGTTGTCGGTCTTCCAGCAGTTTAAACCGGCCGCATCCGGCATTCACTATAAAGTCTGGCAGGCAGCGAGCAATAGCCTCGCTGTCGTCGATAGGGACTACTTGCCCTACTCCAACCGCACCAATGAGCTTCGCGGTCTCGCCGGCCTGATCGGGCAGCGCCAAGATCGGCTTTCCCCCACGAAGATATTCATAGACCTTGGCTGGAATCTGCGGATTGAATTCACGCCCCTGAAACAACAGCAGGGCATCGGCCGCAAGTTGCTCCTCCAATGCCTCGCAATGGTCAATAAGCGGAGCGAGTATCACCACGTCTTCCAATCCATGGCATCGCAACAAGGATGTATAAAGCGTTTCTGCACCGCTGGCGCGCAGAACGACTTGCACCTTGCTTCTCTCTAGCTACCCGCTTAGGAATATGTCGGAAAGCGCCTTGAAAAACGGCTCAGGATTGCGTCCGTTAGGATACAGTCCTCCACTGTGCACAAATACGAATGGTCTTTGCGCATCATGCCGCGATATCGGTCGCAAACCGCTGAATTCAATCGCCGGTGCACCCAGCATGATTTCCGCCTCTTCGAGCAAGCATCCATAACACGCGCACTATCAAAATTATAAAAAGATGAGAATTTTCCGCTGGCTATAGTACCAGAAACGATATTACTAATCTTTTTACCTGATCGGCATTAGTAATACAAGCTGCTTTTAAGAAACGAATCGGTTTGATGGTTATAATCCAGGTTGCAAAAATCAAACAGTGCGTGACAGACCCTGATGGGATCATTACAAAGATTTTCATTAAAGCAGCAGCGCTCCGATTATTCTACCCTTTAATATCAAGAGAATAAAGGAGAATAAAGGGGACGCTACCCTTATTCACACGTTCCTCCTTTGGAGGCCCCCGCGGCCGACACTGTAATGCCCGTCCGGTCAGCTTCTCCTGGAATAAGGGGAGGGAATATTTTTTCGTCGCAGTAGGAACACCGGTTACCCGGTGCCCCCTCGCACAGATCCCGGCGCGTGGTTGATGCTATGGGACCCGAGGACGGATTCGGGGCTTCGTTTCCGGTTGCGTTCAACGTCTGTCCGAGTTCTCGGCCGGGGGCGCGGAATCCCGCAGCCTGCGCAACGCGGTCAGCAGGCCGGGGATGTCGTCCCGCAGGATGCTCCAAACGATGTCGTCATCGATGCCAAGGTGGGCATGGATCAGACGGTTGCGGGTCGCGATGACCATGCGCCACGGGATCACTGGGTGCGCTTCGCGGATCTCCTCGGGAATATGAGTGGCCGCCTCGCCGATGAGTTCGAGGTTTCGCAACACGGCATCGTAGGTCCTGCCATCGCCGGCGAACGACCGCCAGTCCATGCCCGCCGTGTAGGCCAGGAGCCTTTCCGCGAAACCGATCATGTCATCGACGTAGAACCGTCACTCGCGGTGCGGCCGATCGGCCCTAGACATAAATCGCCTCGCGGTCCACGGAGGGACGCAGTTCGGTGCGCAGGGCCTTGTCCGTGACCAGATCCACGGGCCTGCCCAGCAGGTCTTCCAGATAGAACTGGAGGCCGAAGTAACGGCTCGAGGTGGCCGGAGCGTCGAAGGCGACCAGGATGTCGATGTCGCTTTCCGAGCCGGCGGTATCGCGCGCGGTGGAGCCGAACAGGGCCAGATCGACCACGCCGAACCGCTCCATCAACTCGGCTTTGTGTGCCTGAAGCAGACTCAGCGCCTCGCTTCG
>DRJN01000201.1 GCA_011052165.1 Gammaproteobacteria bacterium | reverse complement strand
GCCAGTCAACGAATCAGCATCACTTCCACGCGGCGATTTTTTTTGCGCCCGGCTGCGGTACGATTGCTGAATTTGCCTTCCAGTTCATTATGAGCGTGGGGACTGATTCTATTCTTGTCGATACCATGTTTGATAAAATAATCGCGCACAACATTAGTACGCCGGCGTGCAACCACCAGGTTGATCCGTTCCAATCCCTTGCTATCGGTATAGCCATCGATGCGGACTCTTCGCACGCTGCTGTCCACTTTCATATAATGGATCATTTGATCCAGCCGGCGCTGCGTTCCCCTGTCCAGCGCAATCTTGCCCATACCATATTGAATAATGGTTTTTCTGACATCTGCAAAGCGGATGTTCAGTAACTGTTTTTCACATTTCTGAAATCCCCCCCAGGCTTTAAGAAAATTAACCGGCATCACGGTCACCGTAATTTCATCACTGCCATCCATCCAGTCGCGATAGATGAATTGTAGATCCATGCCTTCCTCCAGCTCTGCAGCCATCCGCTTCGCCCAGGTGCCATTCAGATAAAACGGCTCCTTGCCTTTGACCACGGGGATGCTGCCAAAGTCTCTGGCAATCGCGATGTGCTTCCACTCCGGCGCCAGGGAAAAGAGGCGCGCAGATTCAGGCCGGTTAGCGGCCTGTTTGACATGCATCGAAAATTCCAGATCAGTTTTCGCCCTGCGGACAAATTCCGCCTCGCCATAGAGCGGTATCGAATGGCGTAGGCGGCAGATGATCGGCGTCGCCTGCACCTTCCAGGTGGATTTCGCCACCGGCGCCTTGAAGAACTGATAGCCCGCACGAGCGGGAAGCGCCAGCAGACATGCCAGCGGGATTAAAAGACATGTTTTTCCGAACATGCACGGAAAAATGCAAAAGCCGTACCAAATTATAATTAATTCAACGCAAAGGACGCAAAATTTTATCCCTTATTGCTCTGGTTTTATCGAATCGGTTTCGGGTATTTCCGATTAATTCATCAGATGTTCCTGTCTTCCTGAAGGATAATTTGCCCACGGCCGGATCCCGGCAAAAAGACAAGAAGATCTGCATGGCAAGATGCCAACATATCCTTGCATCTTTGCATTGGATTTTTTAGTTTTTCTTGCGCTTTTCGGCCCGGCGCAGGCGTGTGGCCAGTCGCCGCGCCAGTTCGCCGAACAGCTCGGTCTGAGTCGGATGAGGATGAATGGCATGCCCGACCTGTTCCAGGGTCATTTCGCCAGCTACCATCATCACCCCTTCGCCGATGAGTGTATCCGCATGATCGGCGAGAAAATGCACGCCGATAATACGATGACTGGCCCTGTCGGCCACGATCTTGATCATCCCGTGGGTTTCGTTGGTAATCATGGCCTTAGCGTCGATACTCATGGGTACCTTGACCTCGGCCGCGTCGATGCCGCGGGCCTTGGCCTGTTCCAGCGATAAACCCACGAAAGCGGCTTCCGGACGGGTGAAGATCACACCGGAGTCCTTGCTTTCATCGTAGGTCATGTCTTCGCCACAAACGGTTGCCGCCACGACCCGGCCCTGCTGACCGGCGGTATGCGCGAGCATCAGTCCGCCGATGACATCACCCACGGCAAAGATATGCGGCACCGACGTGCGGCACCGATCATCCGCCTTGATGACGCCTTTTTCCAGCTCAATGCCAACCTTATCCAGTTGTAGGGGGTCCAGCACCGGACGTTTACCCGTCGCCATCATGACATAATCACAGCTAAAACTGTGTTTTTTGCCTTCACTGTCTTCGTAAGCCAGTTTCATCTCGCCCGGCTGACCCTTGATCTCGACGATCCTGACGGCCGTTTCAATCACAAGACGGGGGTCATCATTCAACACAGCCGTCAGTTGTTTGGCTATTTCCGGCTCGACCTCGGCCAAAATGCGTTCCTGGCCTTCAAATAAGCGCACTTTCGCACCAAAATCCTGAAAAATCTGCGCCATTTCGACGCCGATAGCCCCTCCACCGATGATGCCCAGACGTTTGGGCGCTGCTTTGAGTCCCCAGACGGTATCGGACGTCAGTACGCCACCACTCTCAAGACCTTCGAGCGCGCCGGAAATCGGCGGCACGAATGGCGGCGCGCCAGTGGCAATCACTGCCACGCCAAAACTAAGAATCGAGATCTTGCTCCCATCGCCGGGGATCGAGCGGGTATGCGGATCACCCTGATTGCCACCGGCATCAACTTCGACATGGTGGCTGTCCACAAAGCGGGCAAAGCCCTGAATGACATTGATCTTTACGCCCTTGTCGGTGTTCAGCGCCATTTCACCGCGTTTTTCCAGCACGCGGCGGCGAGTCTTTTCCATGATCTTCCAGTCAAGCTCGGGCTTGTCCGTGCCTTTGACACCCAGATAACTATCCTGGGCGCGATCACGAATGCGATCTGCGGCGGCGCGCCAGGCTTTGGAGGGAATACAGCCGCGCCACAGGCATTCACCACCGGGGAACGGCGCATCGTTGATCATGGCGACCTTGAAGCCATGCTCCACCAGATCACGGGCGCAATCTTCCCCACCGGGTCCCCCGCCGATCACCACGACATCATAGTCCCAGTCACCTTCGGGTATTTTGAAATCAAAGCTGACGGCCTTCGGTGCGACGGGCGTTGAAGCAACAGCAGCCGACCCATCCAGCCAGCTTGGATTCTGTACCCGATCACGGAAGGTACTCAAAAACTTGGCCGCATCCGCACCGTTAACAATACGATGATCCGCCGTAATGGTGACCGGCATGCCCTGTGGTCCGAGGGTCGAGATGGCGAATATTGCCGATGTCCCCGGCGAGGGAATCGCATCGAACTGGGCCACGCCCATCATGCCCATATTGGAAATAGTAAAAGTGGGGTTAGAGTATTCTTCCGGTTTCAGACGGCGCGCGCGCGCGCGTTCAACCAGATCTTTCCAGTCGGCCACCAGCTCCGCCAGCGAACGATTTGCGACATCGCGCAATACCGGCACCACCAGCCCCATACCGTCGGTTTCTACCGCCAAACCGATGTCAACCTGATCGCGCTCAACGATACGATCTTCATGCTGGTAAACCGCATTAATAATCGGATGTTTTTCAATCGCCAGCGCTGCGGCCTTGGCCAGCGTCACGGTAAGCGAAAAGCCTTTCGCTTTGGACGCTGTTTTCAGGGCGCCAGGATCAACATTGACCGTCACCCGGAACAGCGGCATGGAGAGCGAATATTCCATGTTGTGCGCGACGGCTTTTTCCATCGCCGTCATGGCCCGGCCTTCGCCCGGCACCTGGAAAATACGTTTGGTCGAGGTCTTCTGTACGTTACTGTTCAGCACGTCAGCCGCGATAATCACACCATCCGGTCCGCTACCGGTAATGCTGTTCAAATCAATTCCGTGGGCGCCGGCCAGTTGCCGAACATAAGGCGTGGCCATACTTTTCTGTGGCCGTGGCGCTGGCGTGGCGCCGTGAGGCATGGCGGGAATATGGGTTTTGGGTTTTTCCGTACCGGCTGGAAGCGATTTAACTTTTTCCTGATGGTCTTCCGTAAGTTTGGGCGCCACTGCCGATTTTTTCGTGTCCAGGACCTCCCCGGGTTCGGCTACCAAACAGGCAATCGCCTCACCCACCGGCACGGTGGAATCAATCTCGGCCATTGGCCCGGAGAGATAGCCTTCACGAAAGACTTCCACGTCCATGATCGCCTTATCGGTTTCCACCGTAGCAACAATATCGCCACGCTCGACTTTATCACCGATTTTCTTTTCCCAGCTCACCACCACACCTTCTTCCATGGTGTCGGAAAGCTTGGGCATTTTTATAACATGAGGTTCAGACATCTAAATTTTTCCTGATCTCGTATAGCCAATAACGCTTACAGATAGATTTTCTATTTAACGCAGAGTCGCAAAGGCGCAGAGATATTTAAAACAAACTTTACGTCTCTGCGCCTTCGCGTTATTTTCCAGAATTTTTATTAAATCTTACCCATCACTTTTAACGCACCCTGATAGACATCATCCGCACTGGGGATGGCCGCTTTTTCCAGACGGGCGTTATAAGGTACAGGCACGTCGGCGGCATGAATCCGTACCGGCTGGGCGTCCAGGGCGAAGAAGCAGTCTTCATTGATCAGCGCCATGATTTCCGCACCGACCCCCACAGGCGCTTCATCTTCTTCAGCGATCAACACACGGTGGGTTTTTTCCACTGACTTACGAATGAGTTCCCGATCCAATGGCTTAAGCACGCGTAGATCCAGCACTTCGGCATGAATGCCATCCGCTTCCAGCCGTTTAGCGGCTTCCAGACACAGGTGCACACTGAAATTATAACCCACCAGGGTGATATCACTGCCCTCACGGACGATCTCAGCCCCTTCCAGGGGACGGAAGAATTCTTCATCCGGGACTTCTTCCTTGAGGCTGTACATCTGCTCGTGCTCGATAATGATGACCGGATCATTGCAGCGCACGGCGGATTTCAACATGCCATAAGCATCAATCGGACCACGCGGAGTGACCACTCGCAAACCTGAGGTACTCATAAACATGCGTGCCAGACGGGCAGAATGCTGGGCGGCGAGCTGATGCGCGGTGCCGCCGGGAGTGCGCATCACAATCGGACACTGCGCCCGACCGCCGGACATGTAACGAATCTTGGCGGCGGCATTGACCAGCGTGTCCAGCGCCAGCAGGGCGAAATTGATGGACATAATTTCAATAATCGGGCGCATGCCCACCATGGAAGCCCCAATACCGATGCCGGTATAAGAGTTTTCTGAAATCGGGGTATCGATCACCCGGTCCTCACCGTATTTATCATACAGGCCCAGCGTGGCCTTGTAGGTACCGCCGGCCACGCCGATATCCTCACCCATCGCGATGACCATACGATCATTCGCCATTTCCTCATCATGGGCGCGACGAATCGCCTCCCAGTATGCAATCTCTGCCATTCGTTTTCCTCGATGATTTAGTGCCTTAGAAATGATTTTCTGTGCATTTTACAGAACATTATTTCGTGAAGGCACTTATCCTGTGGTTTATCCGGGTTAGTGCCTT
>DRJN01000200.1 GCA_011052165.1 Gammaproteobacteria bacterium | reverse complement strand
TTGGCGGTGTCGATAAGCGCTATCGCTTTGTCCAGATTCGATGGTTGTTGAGACATATGGGATACCCTGTTATTAATACGAGTTTATTTTATGGAGGCCGGCTCATGCAGGGCGTAATGGTGTAGCGTATTGCGCCGTATGTGATTTTCCACAATACTGGCATCATACCCGAGTATCAATAATCATGATATTCGGGTAGATTTATTTTATTTATTAATCGTTGCATAAGTATTTTCATGTATTTTATCCCCTCACCCCCACCCTCTCCCAGAGGGAGAGGGGGCTATGGTGCAAATACTTATGCAACGATTAATTAAGGTGAGTAATGCACAAGTTGAACGCGCTTGCCCTGGATCAGAAAACCGGAGCAATCCCGGCTGCTGCCTTTTTCGCGTATAATGCCGCGCTAATAATTTTGAACCCCTGTTTCTACTCAATTTCCAAGGAGTCCTCCCTTATGAGTACCCGGTATAACAGTTTCAACGCCCAGGCTATGCTGTCTGTCAATGGTAAAGATTACGAGATTTACCGTCTTGATGCTGTCAAAAATACTGCGCGCCTGCCCTATTCTCTGAAAATCCTGCTGGAGAATTTGCTGCGCCATGAGGATGGGGTGAACGTCACGGCCGATGACATCACGGCCCTGGCAGACTGGGACCCCCATGCTGAGCCGAGTCAGGAAATCGCCTACACCCCGGCGCGGGTGCTGATGCAGGATTTCACTGGCGTGCCAGCGGTGGTGGATCTGGCCGCCATGCGCGATGCGATGAAAGCGCTCGGCGGCGATCCAGAGAAGATCAATCCCCTGTCTCCGGCGGAACTGGTGATCGACCATTCAGTGCAAATCGACGCCTTCGGTTCAGCCCATGCCATGCAGATCAATGCCGACCGTGAATACGAGCGCAATCAGGAGCGTTATAGTTTTCTCAAATGGGGACAGAAGGGCTTCTCTAATTTTAAGGTGGTTCCACCGGATACCGGTATCGTTCATCAGGTAAATCTGGAATTCCTTGCCCGCATTGTATTTGCCCAGGAAAATAACGGCGTGCTACAGGCCTATCCCGACACGCTGGTGGGCACCGATTCCCACACCACCATGATCAACGGCCTCGGCGTGCTGGGCTGGGGCGTCGGTGGCATTGAAGCGGAAGCCGCCATGCTGGGCCAGCCCGTATCCATGTTGATTCCGCAGGTGGTGGGCTTCAAGCTCACAGGTGAAATGCCCGAAGGTTCGACCGCGACCGATCTGGTGCTAACCGTGGTGGAAATGCTGCGCGCCCACGGCGTGGTGGGTAAGTTCGTAGAATTCTTTGGCGAGGGCATGGCGCATCTATCGCTGGCCGATCGCGCCACGCTGGCCAACATGGCGCCGGAATATGGCGCCACCTGCGGTATTTTCCCGATTGATAAAGAAACTCTGAACTACCTGCATCTATCCGGGCGTGAGGAGGAACAGATCGCGCTGGTGGAGGCCTATACCCGCCGCCAGGGCCTGTTCCGCGAGGCCGGTCAGGCTGAGGAGACCGTCTACAGTAGTGTGGTGGCACTGGATATGGGCAACATCGAGTCCAGTCTGGCGGGTCCCATGCGGCCCCAGGATCGGGTGCCATTGAAGCAGTCCAAAGTATTATTCAATGAGGCGCTGACCACGCTCAAAGACGAGCGCAACATCCGCAGCAAGCCCGCCGGTGCCGAGTTCAATGGCAAAAGGGTGGAACTGGACGATGGCGCGGTGGTCATTGCCTCGATTACCTCCTGCACCAATACCTCCAATCCTTCGGTCATGCTGGGTGCGGCGCTGGTCGCACAAAAGGCGGTTGCACTGGGCCTGCAGGTTAAACCCTGGGTCAAAACTTCACTCGCGCCGGGTTCACGCGTGGTCACCGAATATTTGCAAAAAGCCGGACTACTGGGTGATCTGGAAAAACTGGGTTTCAATGTCGTGTGCTACGGCTGCGCCACCTGCATCGGCAACTCCGGCCCGCTACTGGTCCCGGTCTCCCAAGCCATTGCCGAAGGCGATCTGTCCGCCTGCGCCGTACTCTCGGGTAACCGCAACTTCGAAGGCCGGATACATGCCGAGGTGCGCATGAACTACCTGGCCTCACCACCCCTGGTCGTTGTCTATGCGCTGGCCGGTACCATGAATATCGATCTTTACAATGAACCTCTGGGCCAGGATAAAGAGGGTAACGATGTATTCCTCAAGGACATCTGGCCGACTTTAAAAGAAATGCGCGATATCGTCACTACCAGCGTCAAACGTGAATCTTTTCTCGACGCCTATGATGAAGTTTATAAAGGTGAGGATCGCTGGATCAACCTGGTCTCCCCCGAAGGCCAACTGTTCGACTGGCAAGACGATTCCACCTACATCAAGACCCCACCCTATTTTGAAGGTATGAGCAAAACGGCCAGTGAGGTGTCAGACATTCAGGGTGCACGGGTACTGGCCCTGCTGGGTGACTCGGTCACGACGGATCATATCTCCCCGGCGGGTGCGATCAAGGCCGACAGTCCGGCGGGCAAGTACCTGCAGGAACACGGTGTCCAGCCTGCGGATTTCAATTCGCTGGGATCACGGCGCGGTAATCATGAGGTCATGATGCGCGGCACTTTCGCCAACATCCGCCTGCGTAACCTGCTGGCCCCCGGCACCGAGGGCGGCGTTACCCTGCACCTGCCTGACGCTGAGCCTATGAGCATTTATGATGCGGCGATGAAATACAAAGCAGAAGGAACACCGCTGGTCGTCATTGCCGGCAAGGAATACGGCTCCGGTTCCTCCCGTGACTGGGCGGCCAAAGGCCCATGCCTGCTTGGCATCCGCGCCGTGATTGTCGAAAGCTATGAACGCATCCACCGTTCCAATCTGGTGGGCATGGGCATTCTGCCGTTGCAGTTCATGGACGGCGAGAGCGCCGAATTACTTGGACTCACGGGACGGGAAACCATTGATATTAATGGCCTGGGAGACGGTACGGCGAAAGAAGTGACGGTGACTGCAACCGATGATGCCGGGGCAATAAAAACTTTCCAGGCGCGAGTGCGCATCGATACGCCGCAGGAAGTGGAATATTACCGTCATGGCGGCATCCTGCATTATGTCTTGCGCCAGTTGGCAAGCTGAGAGAAGTTGATTTACCCACCCTTGTGGGCATTAAAACTCGGCGATTTTTATCATTAACTGGAAAAACAGCAATCTGGCATGCTTGGGGCTGATTTTCGGGATATAGGTGGCATTGATGGCGACAT
>DRJN01000199.1 GCA_011052165.1 Gammaproteobacteria bacterium | reverse complement strand
GGAGTACTTCGTGGAGGTGACGGACGGTCCGCGGGTGAACCGCCACCGGCCCTCGGTGGATGTACTGTTCCGTTCGGCGGCGAAAGCGGCGGGGGGCAACGCGCTGGGGATCATCTTGACGGGCATGGGCGACGATGGCGCCGCGGGACTGGCGGAGATGCGTAACGCGGGGGCCTCGACTATCGCACAGGACGAGCGGAGTTGCGTGGTTTTCGGGATGCCGAAGGAGGCCATCCGGCGCGGTGCCGCCGGCCAGGTGCGCTCGTTGGAAACACTGGCCGGCGGGATCATGGAATTTGGCGGCGGCTCAATGAGCGGGTCCGGGCCACGTTAACCCGGTGTGTCGCCGCGCTCAGTTTGTGCGTTATGTGGGGAAAATTCGATGGTGGACCCCAGACCCCAGACCCCAGACTCGGAACCCCTCCCTGGTACCGAACGGGTGGGTTATGACCATCGCATTAGTATTATCGCGAGCTTTATTTTAATCTTACTGACCTTTAGCGCAGGCCTTTCGGTCTTCATGGTTATGCAGCATCGAGCCAAACAGATTATCGCTAAAAGCCTCCTGCAATCCCTGAAAAATCATATTCAACTCTTCGAGCTCGGAATCAAACGGAGTAATAACGCCAGCCGGGCGATCGCCAGCCGTTCATCCATTATCAAAACACTCAAATACCTTGATCGGTATCCGACCAACCTTGCCGCGATCAGCGCCGTCCAGCAAGCAGCTGATACCTTTTTGCCCACCGGCTTTTCTCTAGTCCAATTCACCACACTGAACCGACATATCGTGGCCTTAGCCGGTACCCCCGCTTCACATCTGCACCAACTGACCGTATCTCTAAAGCTGCCCGCCAGCACGCATTTACTTTGGGCTAACGGTGCTTTCCTTATGATACAAAAGCTACCCATGCTCGATACAAAGCGACAGCGAGTCGGTTGGTTGACAACCGAGGCCCGTCTACCCGCTCTCACTCAGATGATTAAGGAAACCGGCGGCCTCGGGAAAACAGAGAAATTTGTCATCTGCAGAAAATTACCTACGGCTATGCAATGCTTCCCAAACGTGCCCAGAGGAAAGCGCGTATTTCGCAACTTCCCCCTAAAATTCAACCACTACACATTACCCATAGTTTCCGCCCTTGAGAGGAAAACCAGACTCATCACCACTCGGGACTATCGTGAACAACAAGTTTTTGCAGCCTACGCGCCTATCGGTGATTTTGGCCTGGACGCAGTCCTCAAGGTTGATACCCAGGAACTCTATGCTCCCATCTATAAGCGGATAAGCTATGTCACCTATTCCTTGTTGTTCGTCCTTGCGATTGGCCTGTTGTTGCTGTACTGGCTGGTTAATCCACTGATCAGGAAGCTTGCCTTCTCCGAACGTAGCGTGCGCGATAGTGAAGTACGTACACGCACCATCCTCGAAAACATCAATGAGGGGATAATCACCACCTTCGAGACGGGGGAAATCCGCTCCATCAATTCTGTGGCCGAACGACTACTCGGCTATGCACCCGGCGACCTAATCGGTCAGAACATGCTCGATGTCATCAGTCCCGACAGCTACCCAAAATACCGCGACCAAATGCAGCAATACGTGGCCCGGAGCCAATCCGATAGGCCTAGCTGCTTCAAGCTATGCGTCCTCCGACGCGGTGGCCACGAATTCTCCGCAGAGATTCGCATCAGTGACATGCTGTTGCACGGTCAGTATAAATTCATCATTACCCTACAGGACATTACCCAACGTACGAAAACCGAGGCTGAGATCCTGCGCCTCGCCACTTACGATCTCCTGACCGGACTTCCCAATCGGAGTCTACTGGAGGATCGGATCAAACAGGAGATTCAAGTCAGTCAATGCAATCACAAGTGTTTCGCCGTCGTCTACATCGACCTGAACGACTTCAAGTCCATCAACGACTCACTGGGACACGATGTTGGTGACGCCCTGCTCAAGGTAGTGGCCAAGCGTCTCAGTAACTGTCTGCGTGGCAAGGATCTTGTAGCTCGCCAAGGTGGCGACGAATTCATCATTATCCTTTCTGATGCCGCCCCTGGGGATGATGTCTCCATCGCGGTGCAGGAAATACTCGATGCCTTGGAGAAGGTTTATCGTATCAAGGGACACGAGTTGCATAGTGACGCCAACCTCGGCATTGCCCACTATCCGGATGACGGCCAAGACGTGATCACCCTGCTCAGAAATAGCGATATGGCAATGTATAAAGCCAAGTCCTTAGGACGGCACAATTACTGCTTTTATTCCCCAGAGATGGCCACCAAGGCGACTGACCGTTTAATAATGAGAAATAATCTTCACCATGCTATCGATCGTGATGAGCTCACACTGCACTATCAGCCGATTGTCTCTATCGTCAGCGGCGAGATACTTGCTGTCGAGGCACTGCTACGCTGGACCCATCCGGTGATGGGATCGGTTCCACCTGATCGCTTTATTTCGGTTGCAGAGGACTCCGGCCTCATTCTGTCGATCGGGGAATGGGTATTGGAAACCGCCTGTCGGCAGATTCGTGCGTGGGAGGCCGAGGGTATTTCCATCGGACACACCGTGGTTAATATTTCTCCACTACAGTTCCGTCAAACGAATATCGTCAAGCGATTCACCCGCATCATTGAGGACACTGGCATTGACCCTAACCGACTCGGCATGGAGATCACCGAGAGCGTCATCATGGAAGACCCG
>DRJN01000198.1 GCA_011052165.1 Gammaproteobacteria bacterium | reverse complement strand
TTTATTTGTCGTAATGAATTGTTGCGAGCATCCGATATAGTATGATTATAAATGTGAGCTGTTTTCTCCGCCTGGCGATTAATAACAAGGAATAATAGTGAGAAGAAAAAAATACGAAGTCGTCGATGCACGTATTTTCCCCGAAGGCCGTATGGAAATTTTATCCCGGACGGAGGTTAATAAACTTCTGGATACCAGTCAGGGTGGCCTTTACAACCTGTTCCGCAACTGTTCACTTGCGGTATTGAATTCAGGTAACAACATGGATGACGGCAAGGAATTACTGGAACGTTATCATTCGTTTTCGATTCGTGTTATCCAGGAAGAACGGGGAATTAAACTGGAAGTCAAAAATGCGCCCGCGCAGGCTTTCGTCGATGGCCGGATTATAAGAGGCATCAACGAGCACCTGTTTGCAGTATTGCGTGATGTCGTCTATGCCAGTGATGAGATCAATAATAATCCAACGTTTGATCTGCAAAGCTCCCAGGGCATTACCAATGCTGTCTTTCATATTTTGCGCAATGCCGGCATTCTGTTGCCGATGAGTGAGCTGAGCCTGGTGGTGTGCTGGGGAGGCCATTCAATTAAACGCCAGGAATATGATTATAGTAAGGAGGTGGGTTACAGAATGGGCTTGCGTGGTCTGGATATCTGTACCGGCTGCGGGCCGGGGGCGATGAAAGGGCCGATGAAAGGGGCCACCATTGGTCATGCCAAACAGAGAATCAACGATGGGCAATATCTGGGCATCACCGAACCGGGTATTATCGCCGCCGAATCGCCCAACCCCATTGTCAACAATCTGGTGATTATGCCGGATATTGAAAAACGCCTCGAAGCATTTGTCCGGGTTGGGCATGGTATTGTCATATTTCCCGGTGGCGTGGGGACGACCGAGGAAATTCTTTATATTCTTGGCATTTTGTTACACCCGGAAAATAGGCTGATTCCCTTTCCCCTGATCCTGACAGGCCCGGCCAGCTCTGAGGACTATTTTACTGAGATTGATCAGTTTATCGCTGGCACCCTGGGTAAGGATGCACAACAGCGCTATAAAATTATTGTGGATGATCCGGTGCGGGTTGCGCGTGAAATGCTGGAGGGTATCCGTCAGGTGCGCGAGTTTCGCAAGCAACGAGGCGATGCCTATTATTTCAACTGGTCCCTGACTATTGAGAAGGCGTTTCAGGAACCCTTCGTCGCAAACCATGAAAATATGCGCGCACTTGCATTACACCGGAATCAGGATAACCACTTGCTTGCGGCCAATTTGCGCCGGGTGTTTTCAGGCGTAGTGGCAGGTAACGTCAAGGAAGAAGGCATTCGTGCGATAGAGGAATACGGAAATTTTGAAATACAGGGCGATCCCGCTATCATGACGTTGATGGACTCACTGCTGGCTTCATTTGTGGATCAACAGCGCATGAAATTACCGGGTAAAAAATACATACCCTGCTATTGCATCAAGTCCTGAGGCCCGAAGGTCGTATTTCCAACCGATGTCTGGAGCGGGAAAACAGCATCATAGCGGACTGAGGGATGATAATCCGCTACGGGAGGGAGGGAAATTTTCATGTAGCCGAAATTAGCAGTTCAGATCGTCATCTTCTTCGGTGACAGGCCTGTCCAGCCATTCATAAAGTGTCGCCATATCCAGATAGGTAGCGGGTAATTCCTGATGCTCGATATTGGCCTGCTCGACTATCACTTCGACATGTTCCATGGTCTTTTCCTCTTGTTGCCTGATGATGCATCCTAGCAAATGGGTGTGAGATATATATTACCCAAAGGGCATAGTCACAAATAATTCATCATTTTTCAGCATACTCGGGCCTATTGATAAATATCATGAGGTGTAAAGGTGTTTGTTAAAGTAGATTGGAGTGGCTGGCTGGTATTGACTGCGGTGGTTGTTTTTCCGGCCATGCTGTATTTGACCCGGCAGGGTCCGGCTGATACCACTGGAAATACAGAACATGCCCGTGTGAAGCGATCCGGGGTATTGCAAGCCCAGAGCCGGGAAAATAAGCAGGCAGTCCTGCCTGCGCCTGCGAAGGATTCTGCCCGCGTGACACCTTCAGAAAATACGGATGCCCTCGCGAGAGTATCGGATTCTGCTTCAGATCCCGCCAGCAGATCTCATGTATCATCTGATGCGGCAACAGATGAACCTGTCACCCCCCGGCGGGAGGAAACTGATCGGAGTGACGATGAGATAACGTCACCGACGGAAATTTATAGTACAGAATCGGATAACCCGCCCGTTGAAAGCCCCTCAGGAAATATGGCTACGGTTAATTATTATAATGTTAGCGGAGGGAATACTCATGTTAATCTTGCGCAGGAAACAGCACCGGCCGCAGTGGGGTTAGCGGCCACAGGAACAACCGGAAGTACTGAAAAACAGTCGGGTTCGAGTCGTGTCTCCAGTCCGAATAGTGTCACAAGGGCTAACAATTCAATCCTTTCGCCTCTTTATACGGCACAAATAGACCCGCCCCAGAAGGTTAAACCGAAATGTCCGCCCGTTTATATGGGAATCAATGCCTACGCGCGGAATATGAGAGTAGCCATGGGTTGTAACGATAATTGAATCTCTTTTGGGTATCATTCCCCGCTGCTTGCAGCGAAGAACGGTACTGTAGCGTGGGCACAAAACCCGTGCCCACCCTGTCGATATAATGCTTAACCTAAACTATTCTCTTCTTCGAATCTCACCGCCAAAGGCGGTGATTTATTACCCAAATTGAATTATTAACCGGTACTCCAGCCGCGTGGGCGCCGCATACCGGCAATCTTGCAGGCCTGTTTCACATAGCCATAGGGAAATAATTTAAACAACCGGGTCTTGGCAATCTTTTTGTCATAACCATGCTCTTCGACCATGAAGGCAAGCACATGGCGCACATCCGGCGCGACCTTCTGATCTACCCAGAAGGCCCGCATAAAGTTGAGAATCGACCAGTATTCCTCCGTCAACTCCAGATCTTCATTAGCGGCAAGATCAGTGGCAATTCGCTCATCCCAGTCTTCCGGATCAACCAGATAACCTTCGATATCCAACGTAACTTGTGTCTCGGCACTCATGTTCAGCCTCTCTTTCGTAAATTTAGTCTTACTTTATCGGTAGCATTAAATACTTGTCAAACGATATTATTCAATGAATACTATCGGAATCATCGATATAAAAAGGCCAAAACAGGCCAACAAGGGTGTGGGCGTATGGATATTGAGCAATCTCGAACCTTTCTGGCCATTAGCGCACATGGCAGTTTTCTGGGCGCCGCCCGGCAATTGCACATTACGCAATCAACGGTCAGCGCACGGATTCAGCGTCTGGAAGAAGAGCTGGGAGCACGTCTGTTCGTGCGTAATCGCTCCGGCGCCAGCCTGACGCCAGCCGGTCGCCGATTTTTACAACATGCCAAGAGGCTGGTGCTCACCGCTGAGCAGGCGCGCCACGAAGTCGGTCTGCCAAATCAATACCGCGCCACCCTCCGCATTGGTGGGCGGATCGCGTTATGGGAAGGCTTTCTGCTAGCCTGGGTTGGATGGATGCGTCACACAGCAACCGATGTCGCTATCCGCAGTGAGATCGGTTTCGAGGGGGATCTGATGCGACAGTTGGTAGAGGGTACGCTGGACATCGGCCTGATATACACCCCCAGTCACAGTCCCGGCCTGATTGTCGAGCATCTCTTCGACGAAACGCTGGTGCTGGTCAGTAGTCGGCCCGATGATGTCAAACCGGGTAAGGACTATATTTATGTTGAATGGGGACCCGGTTTCTATGACAAGCACGCGCACAGCTATCCCGACCTGGAGCGTCCTCCACAAGTGGTCAATATCGGCTGGCTGGGTCTACAGTTGATTCTCAGCAATGGCGGCAGCTGTTTCCTGCCTGCGCGTATGGTCGAATCGTTCATTGCTACCGGCAGCCTGTTTCGCGTCGCTGAAACACCCGAGTATATTCACCCGGCCTATATGGTCTACCCACGCGAGAGTGACAATCCGGTGCTCGCTCAGGCATTAGAGGGACTACGCCAGTTGGCTAAAAACACGCCCCTCCCTGAGTATTAATCGTTGCAACAGTATTTGCATGTATTTTATCCCCTCACCCCAACCCTCTCCCAAAGGGAGAGGGGGCTATGGTGCAAATACTGTTGCAACGATTAATAAGTCGGGAAGCCACTCACACCGCGCCCATCCTGGTAATAGATTAATAATTGTCCTGCATGGTTACAAAAACGGAATCCTGGGGTATACTGCTACATTCCGAGTGCTTGACCGGTTAGCACTCTTTGTGAACCTGATTTTTTAATCCCTTGTTTTTTATACATCAGGATCGCCGGAAAAACTCTTCTTAAGCTGTTCGGCCCCACTTCCGTATTACGTTAGCGGTCAGGGCCTCCCGCTATTAAAGAATTCCCTTATCCAGCCCGGACCGGCTCCCGCCAGCATATGCTGCTGTTGGGAGGGCAAGACTGGAGTCATTACCCAATGTCATTTGATACCCTCGGCCTGTCGGCCGACATCCTGCGTGCTGTTAGCGAGCAGGGCTACCATGAACCCACCCCTGTTCAACGCAAAGCAATTCCTGTTGTTCTAGAAGGCAAAGATATTCTGGCCGGCGCCCAGACCGGTACCGGCAAGACGGCCGGTTTCGCGCTACCCTTGTTACAACGATTGAGCGCAAACCCTGTTAATAACGGCCATAACGGCCGCCGTCCGATTCGGGCGCTGGTTCTCACTCCCACTCGTGAACTAGCCGCCCAAGTAGGCAACAGCGTGCAAACCTATGGCCGTCACCTGTCACTGCAATTTGCCGTGGTTTTTGGCGGCGTCAAAATCAATCCACAAATAGCAAAACTGCGCCGTGGCGTCGATATCCTGGTAGCGACACCGGGGCGATTGCTGGATCACGCCAACCAGAAAACACTGGATCTGTCACACGTCGAAATTTTGGTGCTGGACGAAGCCGACCGGATGCTGGATATGGGTTTCATCCACGATATCCGCAAGATAATGGCCATGCTGCCGGGCAAAGAGACACGCCAGACACTGCTGTTCTCCGCAACCTTCTCCAGTGAGATCAAACAGTTGGCTAACCGCCTGCTCAATCATCCCGAATTAATTGAAGTGGCGCGTCATAATATGACCGCCGAAACGATTGAACAGAGGGTGCATCCGGTCGACAAGAACCGCAAGCGCGAACTGCTGAGTCATATGATCGGCGCACATAACTGGCGTCAGGTGCTGGTCTTCACCCGCACCAAACACGGCGCCAATCGTCTGGCCCAGCAGTTGGAAAAAGATGGCCTGACGACGACCGCCATTCATGGTAACAAGAGTCAGGGCGCACGCACCCGGGCATTGGCTGACTTCAAAAATGGCAAGGTGCGAGTACTGGTCGCCACCGATATCGCTGCCCGCGGTTTGGATATTGATCAGCTTCCGCATGTCGTAAACTTTGAGCTACCCAACATCCCGGAAGATTATGTGCACCGCATTGGCCGCACCGGTCGCGCCGGTAACGAGGGCGAAGCCGTTTCCCTGGTCTGTGTGGATGAGCTTAAGTTGTTACGGGATATCGAGCGCCTCTTGAAGCGCGAGCTACCTAAAGAAGTCATTGAGGGATATGAACCGGATCCCGGAATTAAGGCTGAACCCATACGGAATGGTCGCAATGGGAAGAGCCATTCCCAGCCCCGAAATCAAAGCCGGAGTCAGAACCCGGGCAGATCATCCACTAAACGATCAGCCGACGCGCCACGCAAATCCCGCTCAAACCGCTCAGAGGAAAAACAAACCCAGGCGAAACCCGCACACCGCCATGTCAAATCCGGTAAGCCACAGGCAACACGGTCGCCGCACCCTGGCCAGGTTCAGGAAATTCCCGCATTGCTAGGAGGCGGTTTCCGCGACGAGTGAACGCAACCACTCTATCCAGCGCTTAAACTGGGGGAAACAGACATTGCCCTGTTTCCCCTTTTTATTCCCGGCCATCAAACCCGGCAAAACCATTGTCAACCCTTCTCCTCCTGCTGCGTTATGACTATTAATCGTTGCAACAGTATTGGCATGTATTTTATCCCCTCAAAAATTCCTTAAAAACAAAAGCTTATCTGTCCGCAAATGAACGCCAATAAACGCAAAAAAATTTATTGTTGCATTGTGTGACTAGCACAGGCGTATAAACATAAAAAATTGGCGTTTTTTGCGTCCATTTGCGGATTTTTCTCTTATTCTTTTGATGTTGAATATTATTTCGTGGGGATACCCTCAGGGTGAGGGGGATAAAATACATGCCAATACTGTTGCAACGATTAATATAAGCAGAAATAGAGGGGAAAGTAGTGACTTCCGGTTTTGACACACCCCCCCGGATGAGGTGTAATTGTCAAAATTTAATCTGATAGTGACCGAATTTTAAGCAGGTAACCGCTGTCAAATTATTTTTCTGCACATCGCAAATCAGCACGGCAAGAATTTTGTGACCGTTATCTATTCCATACCCGGATTTTCCGAACCTGTCAGCTCACTCAGCCATTTACTGGCGGCGGGCGTGTTCCTGGTTCTCGGTATTTTTCTTCTGCGTCACGGGCGTGGCAATCGTGCGCGAATATTGAGCCTTGGCGTCTTTGTTTTCGCCACGGTTTTTATGCTGGCCATGAGCGGCGTGTTTCATCTGCTGCAACCCGGCGGTAGTGGCCGGGCGGTGTTACAACGATTGGATCACGCCTCGATCTTCGTACTCATTGCCGGCACTTTTACCCCGATCCATATCATTCTATTTCGCGGCTGGCGTCGCTGGGCTGTACTGACGCTGATCTGGCTGCTGACGATCACCGGCCTGACCCTGACCACGGTGTTTTTTCATGCCATGAACAAACAGACAGGGCTGGGGCTGCTGTTTTATCTCGGACTCGGCTGGCTGGGAATTATTACCGCCATCCTGATGTATCAGCGTTACCAATGGCGTTTTCTACCTTTTCTGCTCTATGGCGCTATCGCCTATACTGTGGGCGCCCTGATCGATTTTTTCCGCCTCTTCAATCCCTGGCCTGGTGTCATCGGCCCGCATGAGTTGTTTCATCTGTTTGTGCTTGTGGGAATTAGCTGTCACTGGTATCTGGTGTACTGCATCAGCGAAGCCCATCGTCATGGCCGCCTCTACCCGCATTCACGCCGAACTTCATTTTCGATAGAGTAAAATAAACTACCCCGCCTGTTTTTTGCTTCGCTCTGTAACGTGCTGATGGGTTTCGCTTCGCTCTACCCATCCTACTAGCTCACTTATCTCTGGTTCCCACGCTCTGCGTGGGAACCCATACCTCTCTCACCACTGGCACTCCATAACCATGCAGTCTGACCACACCACTTATGCATTCCCACGCGGAGCGTGGGAACGAGAAACGGGGTATTCATCTGTAACGTGCTGATGGGTTTCCCTACTGGACTTCGCGCTTCGCTCTACCCATCCTACTATTTTTTGCTTCGCTCTACCCATCCTACTAGCTCACTTTAAACTGCTGCACGATAGCCTGAAGATCCGTTGCCAGGCGCGCCAGTTCCTCGCTGGATAAAGAAGTCTGGCTGGCGCCTTCCGAGGTCTGTGTGGCCATATTAGAGATGCTGACGATGTTCTGATTGATTTCCTCGGTCACCGCATGCTGTTCCTCTGCGGCACTGGCGATCTGTGAACTCATTTCCT
>DRJN01000197.1 GCA_011052165.1 Gammaproteobacteria bacterium | reverse complement strand
TCTATTAAACGTTGCCTCTCGGTCTGCCTGACTTGATCGGCCACGAGACAGAACTGATAACGAAGATGAAAAAGGAAGACATACGGATTCTCGATACCTCCACCAATGCGGACTTCGTGTGATGACAACCCACCACTGTCCTGATCAAGTTGCATATGCCGAACCCCGATATCTTCAAGATGGGCGTGACAACGCGGGTGGAATAACATGCCATCAAGAACAGCTTCGATATCTCTTTGCAGATGCGCTCTTTGCAGACGAGGATATCGACCACTTGCAGAATGCAGGGATGCCTTGCTGATATAAGTGGCATCTATATGGTTTTGCCAATAGCTGCGGCTAGCCGATAAATCCTGCAATGAGACAGAATACTTGTCTACATTTTCAATCTCGTATTTACATTTCAGTTCCAAGAATTGGATGTCGAAAATATCATTAGAGCCAAAATGATTCCACATCGATTCCAAACCCCAGAGCTTATGCAAAGTCTTAGCATATACGCCCAACCAGGCGCTACAATCATTGTTTGAACTCGGTCGGAAAGCAATACGTTCAATCGTGTCCCACACAATGGCACGGCGCTTCGTTTCACTCATGACTCACCTCCCGCCTCCTTGAGGTAAACCAGAACATTGTGCAACCTTCGGATACCTTCCGGGCCAGAGTCCTTGGGCATGTCTTGAATGAAATCAATATCCGCCTGAATTTCTTCCATTGTAATGCCGCGCCATAACTCATCCTCGAGCCTGTAAATCCGGAAAAATTGGCGCAACTGCGGCCAAAAACGGAGATAGCGTTTCAGATCGTCCTGCTGTATCCACCAGAGCATTTGTAGATTACCGAGGATGTCTCGACGGTGGTCGAGATTACGAAGTTGAGCCTCTGTCCATTTTCCGGTGAGTTCCACAGAATAAATGCGATTAGGGTCAGGGTCCGCAAGCCGCGTCAGTAATTCTATAACCGGCTCCTGGTTTTCTCCGCCTTCAAGCTTAATCTCTGCACAAGGGAAAAAGGAATAAGTGTTAGCCTCACCTACAAGAAAATCCCGAACTACCTCAAGATTTCCGCGCTCCCGGTAGGTGATGATAATGCGGTCCTGCCTTTCAACACCGAACAGCCCTGCCCCGATCTCTTCCAGCACCTCGATAATATTCAAGGTCTCTTTTTCCGAGGATGATTCGATCTCCTCCCAGAACTTGTTCCAAACCGGCGCGCCGTTATCGTCAACAGGAAAATTCAAACCAACTGGGCTGATGTCGTGATCCCGCGCCCATTTTCGGACGGATTCTTCCTCCGGTGTCCGTGGCGCGCCTGTCTTCCACTCAATCGCCTCATCAATCAGCGGATTAATGATGGCAGGCCACTGTGTAGGGGTAGCAGGGTCCGGTTCATCCTGCATGAACAGCCAGTTATGATAAACCGCATCATTAGCTCCCTCTGAAGTCTTTCGATCCGGACTCCTAAACAGACTGCCTTCAATATATTTGTCGCGTTTTACAACGGTAAATATATCTGTGGGGAAATTGCCGTAAGATATGTTCAGAAGATCCTTGCCTACCTGATGGCAGGCCAGGACGATTGCTGCTGCAGCGTCATTTTTACGTTGAGTGCGTCGAAAGTAATATGCATTGAGAAGCCTCAGGGCCTGACGGGCATTGCCGCCAGAATAGTTGACGATTAAAGAAAATGCGTCCTGATAGACCGGGGCATAGGAGCCCAGTCTTTTCCGCAGAATCTGCACAAGCATATCTTCGCCAATACCTCCGACGAAGAGCTTTCGGGTTCCCTGCCCAAAAACCTGCTCTTGAAATAGATGAACCGCGTTGACCTCGAAAAGTGTTTTCCTTTCGGCTAGAAAGATCAGGGTATCTTTAAGCGAAAAGTATTCAGGTGTGCCGAGATTGAATTTATCGATACCTTCGGCAATGATAATGGGTTCTCGTGACGTAACGTCCCGCAGGCGATCAAGCAGTTGGGCACAGGCCTTACGCACCATCTCAGCTTTATTACCCATGACGGCACAGGCATCCTGCAATAATTCTGCCTCCTGTAAGCTTGAAGGCCAGGATGTTGTTTTGTCGGCAAAGGTATGCCACGAATCTGCGCCAATGGAAGGGAAATCAGACAAAGCGATTCCACTTCCATCTACTTTCACCTTGGCCTCCAAGCAAGCTTTCAGTATCCGGCCAAAGAGAAGCATGCTATATCCGCCTTCTGTTGGCTCGATAGGATCGGTGTCAAAGCACACGGTAATAATATGTGCACCAATAAAAGAGCGGGAAACCTCCTTGATTAAAGTTGTCTTCCCAGATCCAATCTGCCCCCCCAACAGAAGAGACTCCTGCGTGTCATCAGCAAACCATGCCTGTAAGCGATCTGTTTCATCGGGGTTGCAAGGCACATAGAGCAGGTGGAACTCTTCTTCCGTTGAGAGCGCCACTCCGTCATCAAGATTTATGCCGTATTCTCGTCGTTTCACGAACCCTTTCTCCTTTGCCGCCGCATATTCTCTGCAGCCAACACCCAGTCCGGCGAAACATCCTTGCGACTCCATTCTGTCCAGAAATCAATGGTTGCGCTCAGGGGCTCTTCATCAGGCTTGTTGATACTGATCCGGCTGGGCAAGAGAACGGCATCGCCTACAACCAGCGCCTCCCCGATATCCAGAATGGGCAGCATCTCCATAAAACTCATCATGCTTTCCGGCATCATGTTTTTTACTGCGGATATATCATTACTGTTAGTCAGCCGCAGTGCCATTACATTGTTGCACTGACTCAGAATCGTGGTACTTACATCGGATGGCCGTTGGCTGACAATCATCAGTGACACGCCATACTTTCGTCCCTCTTTGGCAATCTTTTCAAAATTTTCGAGAGCTCGCTGCTGATTTGGGTTGCCCTTGTCTCTGGGCAGGTAAATGTGGGCTTCATCACAAACAAGCGCTACAGGGTGACGTTTCTCATCGGGCATCCAGAACTGAAGGTAGTAGATGATACGACCAACAATACCAAGCATTACGGGAAGCACATCGGAAGGTACTTCAGAAAAATCGATAACTTTGATCCCCTTGTGTTCGCCGGAAAAAGCAAGAAGCTGCTCAGCAAGTGAATGGAATGATTCATATGTGTGCAACTCATTCGGTGCCTGGAAAAGAAAGCCATACCGACGATCATTGAGTTTGCCAGCAATCCGCGCGAGAAATCGGCTGAATTGACCAAAAAAGCTTCCCTGCTTTAGTCCACGAGCACCTTGCACCATCTCGTCATTAAGTCGCCGGATCTCAGCAACGACGATATCAAGATCAAAGGGGACAGGACTGTCAATCGTAAAAGAATTGAGAACTTCGGATTTATTCTCTGCTTCAAGAAGTTTTTTCTTCTCAGCAAAAACGGTATCCTGAAATACAAGCGTCTGATTATGAGCGGTGAATTCACTGATTTCGACAAACATTGCCGTCAATTCCTCACAGTTCATAAGCCAATACGGCAAGTAAAGCAGTTCCGGATTTGCAGCACCAAGATCATCCGGCCCAGGAATGCGGAGATGATCGGCGTAGCTCAGTTCACGGTACTCGCCATGCAGGTCAAACACGATTAGATTGGCGGAGGGCAATTTGGTGGCGCGCTCCAGAATCGTTGCCACTGTCCAGGATTTACCCGAACCTGTGCTGCCCAGAAGAGCGGCATGGCGCTGAAAAAATTTGTCACCATCCAGGTAGGCAGTAGCATCTGGATCCAGGGCATACTTCCCGATTTCAAGAGCTTGCTCCGTATTGCCTTTTTTAACGAGAAGACCCATGAAAGACTTCAGGAAATCCCCCTTGAGAACAAAACAATCCTGGCCGATATCCGGCAAATCAAGGAGTGAACGTGTAAAATCGTGCTGAGACTTTTCGGAGTTCCAACGCACCATGCCAACAAGCGTGACAGTTACAGCGTTTCCTGAAAGCGGTAAGGCATCATTATTGCTATTGTCTTCATGCTCTTCATCGTTTTCTGTCATATCCGCCGTCACAATCTGGCGCACAATTCTATCCACCATGCCGATCAGCCAATCGTCAACAGTGCCCCGGCGCAGAGCGACCAATTTGCCAATACTCGCGCGTATTAGATGTTCATCTTTAGCGCTGATTGACACACGCCGGGTATCTACCTGTAATACGGTGCCGAGATAACCCCCATCTTTTTGAACATCGTCGCCTTGTTTGAAATTAAAAATAGGCATGTCTAGCCTCCTAATATTTGTTTTGTGAAAACAACACTCTGCCAGAGAGTAACCCCGTCAAAGTCACCGCTTAATTTTTTGTTGCCATTGGCAAAACGTGTTCCTGATGGGTCTGTTTTGCCATTGGCCTGGTCTTGTATGCCAGTGATAACCCATACGCTTTTCCCTATAGCCGGCAATTGGTCTAATTCCGTTGAAGGATCAAGCGTCAACACAATAAGAGGACATTCGTGGTTGCGAACGCGTTCTAGTATTTTCTGATGGATGTGCTCATCCCTGAAGCCATAGCCAATCACGAAGAAGGCAGTTGCTTTGTCAATAGCCTGCAAGGCTTCGCCAAACAGACGATCATGATTATTGAGTGCTTCCTGCGTCTTTGTGTCTCCAGGTGGCGCGACCATCGGTGTGTAATCTGCCGGGCAGCCCACTGTCCAGATATCATTCTCGACAAAAGTTTTGTCTGAATTACAACGAAAGAGGTTAATTGACCCATGAACCTTCATAAGCTCAACGCAAGATATGGCGGTGATTGTATCCCGGCGTTTCCCCCCCATGGTTACCGGGTTCAATCGATAAAGCCGTTCCCGGGCCTTTGGCCAATCCCGCCGCCGCATGATCCCACCGTGATACCCGGTGATATAGGGTATATTTGCCTTTGAGCAGGCATACTCAATGAGCATGTCATAATTTGGCGTCACGATAGGCAAACGTGGCCAAGTGGGGGAAAGGCCCCGCATCAATTGTTGCAGCAACGGTTCTCCCACCCATGCTTTCTTATCGGTCAGAACGTCGTCTCTCAATGACATATCTTTTTGGGCAACAAAATATGCAGTGCATCTGGCAATCTCATTTTGGAGAGGTTCTTTGAGGGTTATTCCCGTGAGTGCAGTCTCAAGGTCGTCTCCTTGGTCCAACCTTGTGGCTATAGAGTCCCACCCATCTGTATTTTCGGGGATAGCAGTTAAAAGATGGCTCGCTAATGCAGGCATCCCCAATTCAGTATCCATCGCAACCGAGGCACCGGTGCCGACAAAAAGAAGCCATCGGCGCGGCTCTCGCATGACAGCGAGCAACGATTCTTTAATGTTTTTTAATTTGTCATCGTTTTTCATATAAAATCTCGATAAATGGCACTGAAAGCCACATACATTAACATCACTATCAAACCTTCATACGTTAGTTCTTAAGGATTTAACAATTATAAATCAGCATGTTAGGGACTCAAGAATGGTTCATCTGATATCGAAGCAATATGGCATACATCGACATTTTCTTTGTTTGTTGCTGTTGCGCTGGAATAATATCTTATAAATCAATAACTTTAAAGATCCTACCTATGATCAAACCTTAAACACTTTCATTACTTCATCACCAAGGTGATTAATGACTTTGACCGCTATGCGCCCTGACTTTGGTTTAGCGAATGGCCGCGAGGTATCGCTGTTGAGGGTTGCCCAAGCTTCCTGATTGATCTCCGCTTTGAGTGTGGTTTTGAGTGCTTTGTAGGGATCATTTGCACCAAGGAAGTAGGCGTGGCGGACGAAGAAGCTTTCTTCATTATAGTCGGTGTCGATGAACCAGCAGGCGATACCCTCGGCGCCGTCGCTACGGACTTCGCCGGTGTTGGGGTGGAAGACGTCGACGCCGTTGACTTTGACCTG
>DRJN01000196.1 GCA_011052165.1 Gammaproteobacteria bacterium | reverse complement strand
CGCTGATCCAGGCATGGTGCACCAGCTCGTAATCCACGCCTTCCCACTCCAGGTATTCCAGTAATGAGATCGACATTGCCATAATTACGTCCTCCGATTTTGCCCCGGGTATTGCCCGAGGTATCTACCATTACTATAGACGACTCTGTTGCCGGTGCCAGGCTTTTTGAGCAGAAATAATCCGGACAAATAGTGGATTTTCTGTTCAGAAATCCCGCTGGACGCCGATGTATCATGAATACAACAATAAAGTATGGAGTCCGATTATGAGTCATAAAATCAGGGTTGCTTTGTTAGGGCTGGGCGATGTCGGTGAGGATTTTGCCGAGCATTTTCTCGAAAAAATCCAGGAAGGTCACCGGCCGATTGAGATTGTTGCAGTGGCCCATCATCATACGGACTCGCCTGTTGCGTTGGGTTTTTCCCAGAACGGTGTGCCGGTTTATGAGGATGCCACCGAAGTGATTAAAATGGGAGAAAATGTCGATATTATTTTTGATCTCACGGGTAGCGCCGAGGTGCGTCAGAGCTTGCGCAAGGGAATGGTGGACAGTGCTAATAAACACAGCGTCATCGCGCCGGAAGTTTTTGCCAGTTTACTGCAGATGTTTTTTGCTGATGACGTGTTGTTTGAGGGCAAGGCCGGGGGATACTGAATCGGCTGGAGGTGGGATGTGCCGGTAGCCAATAGCTTCTGCCAGGTGTGACGGCTGGATAGTGTCTGCTTTTGCCAGATCGGCGATGGTGCGGGCGACTTTCAGGATTCGGTGGTAGCCGCGGGCGGATAGATTCAATTGCCGGCTGGCCTGCTCAATCAGGGCGTCTCCGGCCTGGTTGATAGCGCAGAAGCTTTCGATGCCTCGGTTATCAAGGCCGTTATTTGGAAACGGGCTGCGTTCGAGCTGACGTTCCCGTGCCTGTTGTACCCGGGTGCGAACGGTCGTACTGTTTTCCTCCTGGCTTGCCTTTTTCAGTATATCCAGTGGCACAGCAGATACCTCGATGTGCATGTCAATACGGTCCAGCAAGGGACCGGAGATTTTATTTCGATAGCGTTGAATACGTTCCGGACTGCAACGGCAGTGGCCATCGCTCTGGCCGTGGTAGCCGCAGGGGCAGGGGTTCATGGCAGTGACCAGCTGAAAGCGGGCCGGAAACTCGGCCTGATGCGCGGCACGTGAAATGGTGATCAGGCCGGATTCCAGTGGCTCCCGCAACACTTCCAGTACCCGGCGGTCAAATTCCGGTAATTCGTCCAGAAACAGTACGCCATTGTGTGCCAGTGAAATTTCCCCCGGCCTGGGTTGACTGCCGCCACCAACCAGAGCCACGGCGGAGGCGGTGTGGTGCGGGGCGCGAAAAGGGCGCTGTTTCCAGTTCGTGACGGAAAAACCCTGGGAGCTGACGGAATAGACGGTCGCGCTCTGTATGGCCTCGTCCTCATCCATGTTCGGCATAATCCCCGGCAGGCGGCTGGCCAGCATGGTTTTACCGGCCCCGGGGGGGCCGATCATCAACAGACTGTGTCCCCCTGCGGCGGCAATTTCAAGTGCGCGTCTGGCATGGGGTTGGGCTTTGACATCGGCCAGATCCGGGTACTGAACGGGTCTTGTTTCTTGTGCATGTGGATGAAAGGAGAGCCTTTGCTGACCGGTGAGGTGGGCGCAGACATCCAGCAGGTGATCCGCTGGAATGATCTCTACACCTGAAATCAGGCCGGCTTCATCGGCATTGCTACGGGGTAGAACCAGTTTGCGCTGCATCTTACGGGTGTGGAGCGCTGCGGGCAGCACGCCATGTACCGGGCGCAGCTCACCGGATAAGGCCAGTTCGCCAAAAAATTCATAGTCCGCGAGTGACTGTTGTGGGATTTGTCCGGAGGCGGCGAGGATGCCGAGTGCAATGGCCAGATCGAAACGGCCACTGCCCTTGGGCAGATCGGCCGGGGCGAGATTAATGGTGATGCGCCGGGCGGGAAATTCAAAATGGCTGTTGAGCAGGGCGGCACGGACCCGATCCTTGCTTTCCTTGACCTCGGTGTCAGGCAGGCCGACGATAGACAGCATCGGCAGGCCATTGGCCAGATGGGTCTCAACGTAAACCAGGGGGGCTTCAATACCGCATTGCGCGCGGCTGTAGATGACGGCGAGAGACATGGTATTCCATTCCCTGGAAATTATTCGTTAGCGGAGACGAGGGTGGGGTGCCACGGTGTTTGATGTTTTGCCCCGATCCATTCTGAGGGGTATTAAGGCTTATTAAGGTTTCAGGGTCAAGTATTGTTTGAGATTCTGCTACTTTGCCATGTACAGAATGCTTCGAGAAAATATACGAAAACACATTTTATTACAATGACTTAGCTGTATGCTGCACCGTGCGGATAGAGCGTGAATGCCGGTTTATGGAGTGTGCGAAAAGCCGGTGAAAAACATCGCTGTTTTCACCGGCTTTCCATACTCACTTTTTATAGTATATAACCGCGCTCGTCGTGTTCGGCGAGATCCAGTCCCTCGGTTTCGGCATCTTCACTGACCCGCAGACCTATGATTGAATCAATGACTTTCAGAATCACCCAGGTGGCAGAACCGCTATAAATCAGTGTAACCATCACACCGGTGAACTGCACACCGAGTTGTCCGCCGATGCTGGTGATATTGCCTCCGAAACCCGCGCCGCCCAATGAGGTCGCGCAAAACACACCGGTCAACATGGCCCCTATAATGCCGCCCACTGCATGGACTCCAAATACGTCCAGGGCGTCATCGTAGCCCATGGCGCGTTTGAGTTTGGTGGACGCCAGTAAACAACCGACACCGGCTGCCGCGCCAATGGCCAGGGCGCCCATCGGTCCGACTGAGCCGGAAGCAGGGGTAATGGCTACCAGGCCCGCAACGGCGCCTGAGGCAATACCTAATACGCTGGGTTTGCCATGGATTAGCCACTCGCTGAACATCCAGGCAATCGCCGCCATGGCGGTCGCGATTTGAGTCACCGCCATCGCCATACCGGCGGTACCGTCTGCCGCCAGCTCGCTGCCGGCATTGAACCCAAACCAACCGACCCACAGCATGGACGCGCCAATGATGGTGTAACCCAGGTTGTGTGGCGGCATCGCAGTCGTGGGATACCCCTTGCGTTTACCCATCACAATAGCTGCTACCAGACCCGCGATACCTGCATTGATATGCACGACGGTACCCCCGGCGAAGTCGAGGATGCCTCTACTCCCGAGCCAGCCGCCCTCACCCCAGACCCAATGGGTGATCGGGGCATAGACAACGGTCAACCAAACGGCCATAAAGATCAACATGGCGGAAAACTTCATACGCTCAGCAAAGGCACCGACAATCAAGGCCGGGGTGATAATGGCAAAGGTCATCTGAAAGACCATAAAGACCGTTTCAGGAATGGTGCCGCTCATGGAATTTACGGTCACCCCCTTTAAAAACATCTTCGAGAGACCGCCCCAATAGGCGCCTGGACCGCCGAAAGCGATACTGTAACCGTAGACGACCCAGAGTACCGTCACCAAGGCGGTGATAGCAAAACACTGCATCAAGACCGAGAGCACATTTTTGCTTCGCACCATACCGGCGTAAAAGAGTGACAGGCCTGGAATGGTCATAAAGAGTACCAGGGCCGTAGCGGTCAACATCCAGGCGGTATCACCGGACGAGAGTTTGTCTTGTGCATAGGCCAGTGTAGGAAAAATAACCCCTGCAAGCGTCACCAGCCCAAGCGTTAGACGCGTCTTAATTAACTTCAACATTTTCGAGATCCTCCCCCGTTATAGTGCTTCGATACCGCTTTCGCCGGTCCGAATACGTACAGCTCGTTCAACATCCATGACAAAAATTTTGCCATCCCCGATCTTGCCGGTATTCGCCGCCTTGCTGACGGCCTCGATCACCTGGTCGACCAGATCATCGCTAACCACGGCTTCGACTTTAACCTTAGGCAAAAAGTCCACCACGTATTCCGCACCGCGATAGAGCTCGGTGTGACCTTTTTGCCGACCAAAACCCTTCACCTCGGTGACCGTAATGCCCTGCACACCAATATCGGAGAGCGCCTCACGTGCATCATCGAGCTTGAAAGGCTTGACGATTGCCATTACCAATTTCATTTCATCAACCTCCTAAACCAATTATTAAAAACCGATTCACCCCCAACTCCCTGAAGTCCGCAGGCACTTTTAGTTATCAGCATGCCATGACCTCCGCATTGAAAATGCCATCTTGCGGACAAACAAATGCACAGGCTATGCCAATACGAAAAATTCATAAGATACATGCAATTAGGATTGTTTTAGAATTTTGACGAACATCAGTTGCACCAAAGTACAACAAGCCTGGGTACTATAGCGCACTAATACGGTGCATAAAATAAAACTCGCCCAGGGTGCATTTCGCAGAAAAGACAGCACGTAATTTTTTTATAGATCGAAGGTTCCGGGAACGGTTTAGTGAATCCCTGAGTGGATCCTTATTCTTTTCTTTCCAGATTTTTTACCTGTTCTTCCAAGGCTTCCAGTCGGCTTCGGGTGCGGATGAGGACATCATGTTGTATATCAAACTCCTCCCGTGTGACTAGATCCATTTTTCGCAGAGTGCTTTTAAGCGCAGCGTGAATATTTTTCTCCGCATCCCGGCCAAGTGTGGTCAGACCGGCAGGCAGCCCCGCCATAATGCGATCAATCATACTGTCGAGAGGGTCGTTTTTTGTCATGGTTGGTACCTTTACTGTTTTAATCATTATAGTGTGAGTTGCTTTTTGATAACATAGGCCAATTCTATTTTTATGGCCAGAGAGGGAGCCCCTGTTATGCAGTACAGAAAATGCTTGCTTGCCAGTTTATTCGTCACCAGTAGTCTGCTGGCCGACCCGTCCCATGCCGCACCGGCTGATTATCAGCTCAGTGCTAATTTTGGCGTGACCTCGAACTACGTTTGGCGTGGCGTGAGCCGTTCAAATAATATGGCGGCGGCTTCGGGCGGGGTGGACTACCACCGCAAGAAGGGGGGGTATGCCGGGGTGTGGAGTTCCAGCATGGCGGGGGGCGATTATGAGCTGGATTTTTATGGTGGTTATAGCGGAAAGACAAAGTCAACCAAATATGATGCTGGTCTGATTATGTATAACTATCCGGGTGGCAGCAACTACCAGGATACCACCGAGGCTTATCTGAACATGGATTTCAGCGTGATGACCCTGCAGGCGGCGCTGACCTTGAACAAGCAGGGAACCAGCCAGTCCAACGATATCTATCTGAGTGCGGCAACGGAGGTGGATCTAAAAAAGGGGTTGGCCTTGACGCTGTTGTTGGGCACATACCAGTTTGATGATCCTGCCTATGAAAGCTATGTCCACGTCAGGGCGGCCAT
>DRJN01000195.1 GCA_011052165.1 Gammaproteobacteria bacterium | reverse complement strand
GGCAATCCAGGATCAACTCCCTGCGACGGTCATATCTGCTCTGCATGTCAATCACGGTCTTGCCGAGGAGGCCGATCACTGGGCGGCACATTGTGAGCAGATAGCCGTCGGGCTGGGCGTGGCTTTTCAGGCTGTTTCAGTGGATGGCATGGGGGATGCGGGCGAGAGTCCGGAAGCGGCTGCGCGCCAGGCGCGTTATCATGTCTTTAAGCAGTTGATGACCGATGGTGATGGATTGCTGCTGGCGCATCATGAAGATGATCAGGCCGAGACTCTGCTACTGCAATTGTTTCGCGGTGCCGGAGTGCGCGGGCTGGCGGCTATGCCACGGTATGTGGCTTTCTCAAAAGGCTGGATGGGTCGGCCACTGCTTGGTGTTTCCCGCCAGCATCTGCGTGACTATGCGAATGAAGCCGGGCTGAACTGGATTGAGGATCCGGGCAATCAGTCGCCGGATTTTGATCGCAATTTTTTGCGGCACAACATTATCCCGGATCTACTGCCGCGCTGGCCCGCTTTGGCGCATACGCTGGCGCGCGCGGCGCAACATCAGTCGGCGGCGAGCCGTTTGCTGGATGAACTGGCGGCAGAAGATATGGAGGTGCTGGCTGGCAGTCGGTCGGGCTGTCTTTCTATTCATGCCCTGGGCTTGCTGAGTCGGGAACGTCAGGATAACGTGCTGCGTTACTGGATACACCGGCAAGGGATTTTATTGCCTTCTTGCGTACAGTTGCAGCGCATCCATGCTGAAGTACTGTCCGCACGGGAGGATGCGCAACCGCAGGTGGGCTGGGCGGACAGCATGATCCGGCGTTATCAGGATGATCTGTATCTATTGCCGGCAGAGGCAGGCCGGGATTCACTGGCTTGTGATCCATTGGACTGGGATCTAAAAGACGATCTGGAACTGGCGGATGGCCGCCGCTTGAAACTTGAACGGCAAAAAGGCGTGGGGTTGAAGGCCTCCCTTGAGGGACGTTCGGATATTTCGGTGCGTTTTCGGCAGGGTGGAGAGGTTTGCCGTCCACTGGGACGCAAACAGGGGCACCGGTTGAAGACATTGTGGCAGGAATGGGGGGGGCCGCCCTGGGAACGAAACCGCATCCCCCTGATTTATGCAGGCGAGGAGATTATCCAGGTACTCGGTTACTGTATTTGCGAACCCTGGCAAGCTAATGCAGATGAATCAGGGCTAATAATTGTCACAGAACAGGTATAAGCCTGTCTACAGTGATTGAAACAGCGCTCGAAAACAGCGACAATGCCTCCCCAGCAAACGTTCCTGACGCATGTTCGAACAATCCCCTGCAATGCGGGAAAATGACAGGAATTTCATCCACTCCCTGATTGCTGGCGATAACATGACGAAGTATATATTTATTACCGGTGGCGTCGTTTCCTCACTTGGAAAAGGCATTGCCTCCGCGTCTCTTGCGGCGATTCTCGAATCCCGTGGCCTTAATGTGACCTTGCTGAAGCTGGATCCCTACATCAATGTAGATCCCGGCACCATGAGTCCTTTCCAGCACGGCGAAGTCTTCGTCACCGAGGACGGCGCCGAAACCGATCTTGATCTAGGGCATTATGAACGCTTCGTGAATACCACCATGAAGCAGAGCAATAACTTTACTACCGGGCGCATCTATGCCGATGTGATCAGCAAGGAACGCCGTGGTGATTATCTGGGTGGTACGGTACAGGTGATTCCGCACATCACCGATGAAATTAAGCGCTGTGTCGTCAAAGGGGCCGGAGACGCCGATGTCGCCATGGTTGAAATCGGCGGCACAGTGGGCGACATCGAGTCACTGCCTTTTCTCGAAGCGATTCGCCAGATGGGCGTGGAGATGGGGCATGATAATGCACTCTACATACACCTGACCCTGCTGCCTTATATTCCCACTGCCGGGGAAATCAAGACCAAGCCTACCCAGCATTCAGTAAAAGAACTGCGCTCCATCGGTATCCAGCCGGATGTATTGCTGTGCCGCGCCGATCGTCCCCTGCCCGGGGATGAGCGGCGTAAAATCGCCTTGTTCACCAATGTCGAGGTGCGGGCGGTGATTTCTGCTGAAGATGCCGAGAGTATTTATAAAATCCCGCAGATGCTCCATGAAGAAGGGCTGGATACGATCGTGGTTGAGAAATTGCATCTGGACTGCGGCCCGCCGGATCTGTCTGAATGGAACGCGGTGACCGAAGCCCAGGCTAACCCGACCGGCGAGATTACCATTGCCATGGTGGGCAAGTATGTGGAACTCACCGAAGCTTACAAGTCTCTGTCCGAGGCCTTGATCCATGCGGGCCTGCACACGTATACGAAAATTCGTATTGTGTATATCGATTCGGAAGAGATTGAAAAATCCGGAACGGATTGCCTGACCGGGGTGGACGCGATTCTGGTGCCCGGTGGCTTTGGTCTGCGGGGCGTGGAGGGCAAAATTGAAGCCGCGCGTTTTGCCCGTGAAAACAGGATTCCCTACCTGGGGATCTGTCTGGGCATGCAGGTGGCGGTGATCGAATATGCCCGTAATGTGCTGGGGCTGAAACAGGCGCACAGCACCGAGTTTGATGCCCATACGCCAGATCCGGTTATCGGCCTGATTAGCGAATGGCAGGCGGCGGACGGCCGGGTTGAAAAGCGGGATGCCGATTCTGACCTCGGGGGCACTATGCGTTTGGGCGGCCAGATCTGTATTCTGCAAGCCGGATCAAAGATACGCGAACTCTACGGCAAGGAACAGATCATGGAACGTCATCGCCATCGTTATGAACTCAATAACCAGTATCGTGAGTCCTTACAGCAGGCCGGCCTGCAGTTTGCCGGGCTGTCCCAGGATGGCAATCTGGTTGAAGTGCTGGAAATTCCCGATCATCCCTGGTTCATCGCCTGTCAGTTTCATCCTGAATTTACTTCCAATCCGCGTAAAGGTCATCCGCTCTTTACGGGCTTTGTCAGTACCGCCCGTGCGTTAAAGGAAAAAGCGAACAGCCGGGAGGCGCTCAGCACATGAAACTGTGTGGTTTCGAAGCCGGTATTGACCAGCCCCTCTTTTTAATGGCCGGTCCCTGTGTGATCGAAAGCGAACAACTGGCGCTGGACACTGCCGGGCAGTTGAAGACGATTGCCGCCGAACTGGGCATCCCCTTTATTTATAAATCTTCCTTCGACAAGGCCAATCGCACCTCAAGCAAAAGTTTTCGCGGATTGGGTCTGGAAAAAGGGTTGCGCATTTTACAGGCCGTTAAGGAGCAAATAGGCGTGCCGGTGCTGACCGACGTACATGAAGATACGCCTTTGAACGAAGTCGCCGCCGTGGTGGATGTCATGCAGACGCCTGCTTTTTTAGTGAGGCAAACTAATTTTATTCAGAACGTTGCCCGTCAGGGCATCCCGGTAAATATCAAGAAAGGCCAGTTTCAGGCGCCCTGGGACATGAAAAATGTGGTCGATAAAGCGCGTGAAGTAGGTAATGATCAAATCATGGTGTGCGAACGCGGCGCATCGTTTGGTTACAACACGCTGGTATCCGACATGCGCGGGCTGGCGATCATGCGCGAAACGAATTGTCCGGTGGTGTTCGACGCGACTCATTCGGTGCAGCAGCCTGGGGGCCGGGGAACCACGTCGGGTGGTCAGCGGGAGTTCGTGCCGCTACTGGCGCGCGCCGCCGTCGCCGCCGGTGTTGCCGGTCTGTTTATGGAAACCCATCCCGATCCGGACAAAGCATTGAGCGATGGACCTAACGTATGGCCACTGGATCGTATGCAGGAATTGCTGGAAGTCTTGCTGGCGATTGATAAAACCGTCAAACAGCAGCCATTTATTGAAGATATGATTTGAGTGTTTTTTTTATTTTGGAGAGAACAAGCCTCGTAGGGTGGGCACGGTTTTTGTGCCCACGCGGAATATTGGTGGGCACAAAAACCGTGCCCACCCTACAGGATTACAGCTAAGTATTTTTATAAAATTTTGGAGAGAACAAGCTAAATGTCAGTTTCAGGAATTGAAATCAAAAACATCATTGCCCGTGAAATCATCGACTCGCGCGGTAATCCGACCATTGAGGCCGATGTCATTCTGGCGTCTGGTGTCAAGGGTCGCGCGGCGGTGCCCTCCGGTGCTTCTACCGGTACGCGTGAGGCCGTTGAGTTGCGCGATGGCGATAAAAGCCGCTATGGCGGCAAGGGCGTACTCAAAGCCGTAGCCAATGTGGAAGGTGCGATTTGTGAGGCCCTGATGAATATGGATGTCAGGGAGCAGCGCGCTATCGACGAGGTCATGATCAATCTCGATGGCACGGAGAATAAAGGCAAACTGGGCGCCAACGCTATACTGGCGGTATCCATGGCCTGCGCCCATGCCGCCGCGCGGGCGCTGGGGGTGCCTCTGTTCCAGTATCTCAATACCGGCGAAGGCTACCAGTTGCCGGTGCCGATGATGAACATTATCAATGGTGGATCCCATGCCGATAACAGCGTCGATCTTCAGGAGTTCATGATCATCCCGGTCGGCGCACCCAGCATCAACGAAGCTCTGCGCTATGGCGCGGAAATTTTTCATACCCTGAAAAAAGTCCTGCGTGACAGGGGGCTGAATACCGCCGTGGGGGATGAAGGTGGTTTTGCACCGGATCTGCCGTCCAACGAATCGGCCATCGAGATTATTCTTGAAGCTATCGACAAGGCGGGCTTTGAGGCTGGCAAAGATGTTTTCATCGGTATCGATGCCGCCAGCAGCGAATTCTATAAAGACGGCCTGTATGATCTGGCTTCGGAAAACAGAAAACTTAACGCCAGTGAGTTTATCGATGTGCTGGAATCCTGGGTGGATAAATACCCGATTATCAGTATCGAAGACGGTCTGGCTGAAGATGACTGGGACGGCTGGAAGCTGTTGACCGAGCGGCTGGGCAAGAAGGTTCAACTGGTGGGCGACGATCTGTATGTCACCAATACCAGAATATTTAAAGAAGGTATCGATAAAGGCATTGCCAATTCCATTCTCATCAAGGTCAACCAGATCGGCACCCTGAGCGAAACCCTCGATGCGATTGCGATGGCGAAGAAAGCGGGTTATACCGTAGTTATTTCCCATCGCTCTGGTGAGACCGAAGACACCACTATTGCCGATCTGGCCGTGGCTACCTGCGCCGGTCAGATCAAAACCGGCTCTATGTCCCGCTCCGATCGCATTGCCAAATACAATCAATTGCTGCGTATCGCCGAAGGCTTGGGTGATGAAGCCGTCTATCCGGGTAAACAGGTTTTTTATAATCTTATGTAAAGGCAGATGAAAATACTGACGGCCATTCTGCTATTCCTTTTCTTGCTCCTGCAATACGATCTGTGGGTGGGGGATGGCAGTATGGCCACGGTACATCATCTGCAACAGGCTGTGCAGAACCAGCAACAGGAAAACACAAAATTAAAACAACGTAATGCGGCGCTGGTGGCTGATGTGGAGGATCTTAAACAGGGGCAGGAAGCGGTCGAGGAACGTGCGCGCACCGAACTGGGTATGATCAAAAAAGGCGAGACTTTTATTCAGGTGACCAGTGACAAGTGACAATATATTTAATCTCTTTGGGTTTAATTCCCCGTGGCTTGCCACGAAAAACAGTAGGATGGGTAGAGCGAAGCGAAGCGAAACCCATCAGTACGTTACAGATTAATACCCCGCCCGCTTGCGGCGGGGTAGTTTATTTAAAAATGCGTATCTGATAATGCCCTCATCACTTAACTACTGGGCTATCATCCCCGCTGCCGGTGTCGGCAAGCGTATGTGTACCGATGTTC
>DRJN01000194.1 GCA_011052165.1 Gammaproteobacteria bacterium | reverse complement strand
TTATGGGATAGTTTATTTCAGTGCCATGTTCATGTACCGTGACAGGAGTTGAATTAAATATAAATAACAGAAGGGTCAGCCAGACCCGAAAAAATCCAAGGTGGAAAATATAGTGACCCAGCAAATTTTACTGGTTGAAGATAATCCCGATGATGAAGCGCTCGCTCTGCGGGCGCTAAAAAAGAGTGCGATTACTGATGATCTGGTGGTCGCGCGGGATGGAGTGGAAGCGCTGGATTATTTGCTGCACCAAAATAAGAGGGGGATCGACCTGCCTGCGCTGGTGCTGCTGGATATCAATCTGCCCAGACTTGACGGGCTTGAAGTGCTCCGGCGCCTGCGGGAAAATACCGTGACCCGCCTCCTGCCTGTGGTGATGTTGAGTTCCTCCAGAGAGGAGCAGGACATTTCCAGCAGCTATGAATACGGCTGCAACAGCTATATCCGCAAGCCGGTTGATTTTAAAAAATTCAGTGACATGATCGTTCTGGTTGAACGCTATTGGTTGCGTCTGAATGAGGCGCCGAATGCTCGATAGTCCAAATTCAAATGTTTCCCTGCGCATACTGCTGGTTGAAGACAACCCGGATGATGCCGAGCTGGTACTGCGAATCCTGCGCAAAGGGGGCTATAGCCTTGACTCCTTAAGGGTGGATAATGAGCCGGATTTAAAAGATGCGTTGGAGAACTCAACTTGGGATGTAGTGCTGTCGGATTATTCCATGCCCGGCTTCTCCGGCCTTGCCGCGCTCAATATACTGAAAGAACAGAATCTTGATATTCCCTTTATCGTGATCTCCGGCACCATTGGTGAGGATGTGGCGGTAGAAGCCATGCGCCTGGGGGCGCATGACTATCTGATGAAAAACAATCTGATTCGTCTGGTGCCGGCTATCCGGCGCGAACTTCACGATGCCAATGAACGTTATGCCCGGCGCATCGCGGAACAGACCTTGCGTCACCAGGCTTATCACGATGTACTCACGGGCTTGCCTAATCGCTGGCTGTTGCGCGATCGCATGGAACAGGCGTTGGCCTATGTAGGCAAGAAAGATCTGCAAATGGGGGTGCTGTTTCTGGATCTCGACCGTTTCAAAAATCTCAATGATACCCTGGGGCATCTGGTGGGGGACCATCTCCTGCGGGCGGTGGCGGATCGTCTGAAAAAAGTGCTCAGCGCCTGGGATACGATTGCCCGCCTGGGGGGGGATGATTTTGTTCTGCTGCTACCGGATATCAAGGAAAAATCGGCGCTTGAAGACAAAGCCCGGGAATTGCTCTCGCTGTTTGAAATTCCTTTTGACCTGTCCGGCAAGAGTATTTATCTTGATGCCAGTATTGGCATTGCCACCTATCCGGATAATGGCCGGGACTCGGATACCCTGCTCAAAAATGCCGAGGCCACCATGTATTATGCCAAGGCGCAGGGCGGCAAGAATTATCAGTTCTGTTCCGGTGATATTCAGACGGCGACCGTGGATCGCTTTACGATTGAGAATGAACTGCGGGTCGCGATAAAAAATTCAGAACTGTTACTGCATTATCAGCCCCAGTTCTCACTGGAAGATGACAGTATCACCGGGGTCGAGGTATTGGTGCGCTGGCAGCATCCCCTGCGTGGCATGACGCCACCCGATAAATTTATTCCGGTGGCCGAAGATACCGGTTTGATTATTCCATTGGGTGAATGGGTTTTGCAGCAAACGGTGAAGGATATCACCCGCATACGCGAAGCCGGCATTACCCTCAAGCGTGTTGCCGTCAATTTCTCAGCGCGGCAACTGTACCACCATGATACGCAGGATAGCCTGCGCAAGCTGCTGGCCGCCGGCAATTTCGGCGCTGATGTACTGGAGGTGGAAATCACCGAAAGTGGCATCATGCAGAATCCGGAACTGGCGGCCGAGAATCTCATTACCATGAAAAGCATGGGTGTCGGGGTCGCGATTGACGATTTTGGCACCGGCTACTCATCGCTGGCCTACCTGAAACGTTTTCCTATTGATGTTCTCAAGATTGATCGCGCGTTTATTCGCGATATCACCCTGAATAGTGATGATGCCAGTATTGTGAAGGCGATCCTGGCCCTGGCCAGGGCGCTGAACCTGCGGGTCATTGCCGAAGGAGTGGAAACCCCGGCGCAGTATGATTATCTAAAAGCCCTCGGCTGTAATGAAGGCCAGGGCTATCTATATGCCCGGCCTATGCCCTTTGAAGATTTAGTCAAGTTTATCAAAAATAAGAACCAGGCGAATAGCATCGATATCGACCGCTAAATGGCGTATTGATAGCGGCTCCTTACTGTTTTTCATTTATTTTGCTTTAAAGCGTTGACGGCCTGAGATTGCTGGGTATAATGCGCTCCTCCTGAGACGGACATCCGCTCTAACTCAAGTCAGGCAATAAATTATTTGAAGGTTGAATAACTTAATTCTTGACTTAATATGAGAAACGAGTAAAATAGTTCGTCTTTGCTGAGGGAAATCAAACGATTTCAACCAGCCCGCTCTTTAAAAATTTAATCAGATAATTTGTGTGGGTGCTTGCGTCGATGATGGCTTTAGCCAAAGAGATGTCGATGTAAGTAACCTAAGTCAAATTCCATATAGTAATATATGTTTTTCGATTAAGGGGACCTTTTCATCGCAAAAGGTTTGGTTGCGCCTCAGCAACCACTATGATTAAACTGAAGAGTTTGATCCTGGCTCAGATTGAACGCTGGCGGCATGCTTAACACATGCAAGTCGAACGGTAACGATGGAAGCTTGCTTCCAGGCGACGAGTGGCGGACGGGTGAGTAATGCATAGGAATCTGCCTAGTAGTGGGGGACAACGTGGTGAAAACCACGCTAATACCGCATACGTCCTACGGGAGAAAGTGGGGGACCTTCGGGCCTCACGCTATTAGATGAGCCTATGTCTGATTAGCTTGTTGGTGGGGTAACGGCCTACCAAGGCGACGATCAGTAGCTGGTCTGAGAGGATGATCAGCCACACTGGGACTGAGACACGGCCCAGACTCCTACGGGAGGCAGCAGTG
>DRJN01000193.1 GCA_011052165.1 Gammaproteobacteria bacterium | reverse complement strand
TTCCCTTATACCACCCCCGCCCTGTCAAAACCTGGCCAGGCAGATTATTTTTTATACTGCGCTGCCGCGCTACTCAACCGCGCAGCTACAGCATCACGTAGTTTCTTCGGCCGCAGCACTTCCACGTCCGGGCCGTATTTAAGGATATCCATAATCAGTTCGGTGGGATCGCTGTAGGGTATTCGTAGTTCAAATCCCCCGTTTTTCAGCACCTTGCCCTGTTGGGCGGGGTGCCACTGTTCATCGGCGACCCAGCGTGCGGCGTCCGGGGTGAATCGCAGTACGGCCGTGTTCGCGGGCTCGCCAGCGAAGATGCCGTAGGTTTGGGTGAAGTGTGCATCGAGGCTGTTGTCGCTGCATTCGCGCGCCGTCTGCCCAAGCGTGTCGACCAGATGCAGACGGTCCAGCGAGAAGCTGCGCAAGTTATTTCTCAGATGACACCAGGCGTCGAGGTACCAGTTACTACGATAGTAAATAAGACGTTGCGGTGAGAGATCGCGCGTGGTGATTTTGTCGCGCTCGCGGCCGTGATAAAGCACGCTGATACGCCGACGTTCGAACAGCGCACGGCTGAGGCGCTGGAACAGTTTGAGATCTGTCGGCCTTGCCGCTATTTGCAGGATGCGAATGCGCCGGCCGATGTCAGCGCTGGTTCCGCCCTGCTGCTGTAAGAGTTGTTCGATCTTGTCCCGCGCGGGCTCGATGTAATGGCTTGCCAGTCCGGGCTGCAACTCGGACAGCAGTTGCCAGGACACCATCAGGGCATACAACTCATCCGGTGTGAACCACAGACCCGGCAATTCATAACGCTGGCCGGGGTGGTCGTCGTAACACCAGCCGTTGTACGTTCGATCATAGGCCAGTGGTGCGTCCATGTCGTCACGCAAGGCGTGCACCAGCCTGCGCGCGGTGGATTCGGAACAGTCCATTTCTTCGCAAATCACCTGCAGCGACACCGGCCGGCGGCGCTGACTGAGGATGCGGTGCAATTCAAATAACCGCTGAAGCTTATTCATGAGTATATTAATCGTTGCATAAATATTTGCATCATAGCCCCCCTCTCCCTTTGGGAGAGGGTTGGGGTGAGGGGATAAAATACATGCAAATACTTATGCAACGATTAATATCAGCGGTTAGTCTCTCTGTAGCGGGTCAAACAGATTAGTGTTGCCCTATGAGTTCGGACAGCTCGCGTTTCATCAGTTCGGGATCACCCAGATTCAGTTCCATCAATCGGTGCAGGTGGGTGGCGGTATCCAGATCCATCTGTTTGCAATGAAGACCCACGCGCGTATCTTCAATGTGCGCCACAGTAGTGTCCATATGCAGACAGGTCTGCATATCTTCGCCGAGTTGCAGTTCAAGTTGAACAGGCTCGCCGATTGTTACTGTCCAGTCATCAGGCCGGATGACCAGCGCGCCGTTGAGGCTGATATCGAGCAGGGTGCCCGCCCAGCTTTGACTGTCTCCCGTTTGAATAATGCGAATGCGGGCATCAAAGGGGACGCGGGTGAAATGGCGTTGTTCCGTGTGATTGTTCATCATTACTCCATGTAAAATTGCATTTTGATGTTACCAATCTGGATGGTATTACCATCGCGAAGTTCGTAGCTGCGATCACCGATGGGTTCATCATCGATGCTGGGGGGGCGCTTGCCTTCCAGGTGGGAGAGAAAGTAGGCGCCATTCCGGCGAGTGATGATCGCTGTCGCCACGCCGGGCTTGCCCAGATTGGTCATGGAGCGGTTCAGGCTTAGCGTGCGACCAAGATTCTGGCCGTTGAGGATTTGCAGCCAGCCATTTTTTGGGGCATGGCTGGCTGCTTTTTCACTTTCATGGGTGACGGGAACGGCAAGCTTGCTGATGTTGGGCCTGGACAAATGCAGATCTTCGACATGGGACAGATCCGCGACTTCTTCAAAAATATATTGCAGGGTGTGTTTACCGATACGAATAATGTCGCCATCTTCGAGCAAGTGTTTGTCAATGCGTTTCTGATTGACAAACGTCCCCTGCTCACTCTCCAGATCTACCAGAATCGAGGTCTGATCCTTAGTGTCGACACGTGCGTGTCTGGGCGCCAGCGCCAGGCTGTCGATATGCAGGTGACAAGCGGGATCATGGCCGATGAACATTTGCCCGCGAAGGATCGGAAAAACCTTGAGTACCGTTCCTTTGAAGGAAAGGGTCAACTTCGACACGCTGGGTGCACCCCCTGAAAAATTGATATATTTCTGATGATTATAGACTTTAATTTAACAAACGATAGAACAATAGCCAAACGCCGCTATCCAGGCCACGGTTTGTCTGTTTACCGAGCATGCGGCACTGCGTCAAGCTAAATATCAGCAGATTCGGACTCAGGCTCGGTGCCTAAAGTACAGCCGCAGGAGACACCTCCTTATGTTTTAGTCTGTTTGCGCCCCGATTTGTTCATTTTCTTCTTGATCAGGCTGCCGGGTACCGTTCCAGGCTGGATTGTAGCGAATAGTCTTGATGGCATTGATATTGCTCTGGGTGATCTCGATGGGGTACTGTTCCAGCATCAGACTGGTGCCCGGATCCGGAATTTGTTCGAGATATTCGAGGATCACACCATTGAGGGTTTTGGGGCCTTCGGCGGAGAGTTTCCAACCCAGCGCCTTGTTGAGTTCACGAATGGTGATGCTGCCGTTAATCAGGTAGCTGCCGTCCTCCTGCTGGTGAATATCCTTGCTGCTGGCGGCGGGATCAGTCGTGAATTCACCGACGATTTCCTCGAGAATATCTTCCAAAGTGATGAGTCCCTGAATATCGCCGTATTCATTGACGACCAGGGCGATACGCCGTTTTTCTGTCTGAAAATTGAGCAACTGGGTATTCAGGGGCGTGCCGGCAGGGACATAGTAGGCCTCGCGAATGATGGTGCGCAGGTCATCTACGTCGAAAGATGTCTGATTGAATAGCGCCAGGGCATTGCGCAGATGGAGCAGGCCGACGATGTGATCAATGTCGCCCTCGTATACGGGCAGGCGGGTATGCTGGCTTTCACTCAACTGCTTGACGAGGGTATCCCAGTCATTCTCCAGATCGATACCGACAATTTCGTTACGCGGTATCATGATTTCGTCAATGCTGACCTGCTCCAGATCGAGAATGCCCAGCAGCATTTCCTGGTGCCGCCGGGGAATCATGCTGCCGGCCTCGTCGACCACAATGCGTAGTTCATCCCGGCTGAGCCGGGTGCTGTTGCGCGCCTGTTTGGGGATGCCCAGCAGACGCAAAAGCAGGTTGGTGAGCTGGTTAATAAACCAGACCACGGGAGAGAAGAATTTCAGCAGCAGGGTGAGGGGAAAGGAGGCGGGCAAGGCATAACGTTCCGGGTGCAGCGCCGCCAGAGTCTTGGGGGTGACCTCGGCGAAAACCAGGATTATCAGCGTCAGCACGGCGGTGGCGACAGCGATGCCCTCCTCTCCCATCAGACGCAGGCCGATAATGGTAGCAATAGCCGAGGCCAGGATGTTGGCAGCGTTGTTGCCCAGCAGGAGCAGACCAATCAGCCGCTCGGGGGTATCCAGCAATTTCTGGGCGAGGGTTGCACCCTTGTGTTTTTTGTTGGCCAGATTGCGAAGCCGGTAGCGGTTCAGGCTCATCAGCCCGGTTTCGGAACCGGAAAAAAACCCGGAGATGATGATAAGAAAAACCAGTATTCCAATGAGGATACTTAAGGAGATATGGTCCAAGAAGGGGCTGACCTTTTGTGATTACCAGTGACTATTACGCGCGAAACAGGCCTCGCCTGTCAAGCCCT
>DRJN01000192.1 GCA_011052165.1 Gammaproteobacteria bacterium | reverse complement strand
GTTGCATAAGTATTTGCATGTATTTTATCCCCTCACCCCCACCCTCTCCCAGAGGGAGAGGGGGCTATGGTGCAAATACTTATGCAACGATTAACATTGTGCGCCGTTATTAAAATTTTAGCGGAATATGTCATGCAAACAGGAAAAAGCGCTATCCTTCGGCCTCTTCCTGCTGGCCATAGAGGCGGCTGTAAAGGCCATTACTGCGAATCAGATCCTCGTGTACGCCTTCCTCGATAATATGTCCGTCCTCGAACACATAAACCCTGTCCGCCTGTTTTACCGCACTTAACCGGTGGGCGATAATCAGAGTCGTGCGCGTTTGCAGAAAATCGCGCATGGCGGCATGCAGACGGGCTTCGGTGGCCGTATCCAGCGCGGAGGTGGCTTCATCCAGAATCACCACCCCGGGCTTGCTCAGCAGCATACGGGCCATCGCCAGACGCTGGCGTTGCCCCCCCGACAGACGCACGCCCTGGCGGCCGACGATCGTATTCAGTCCCCGTGGCATAGCTAGCACCACATCACGCAACTGAGCCGTCTCCAACGCCTGCCACAGGGTCTCATCGAGGATATCCAGTCCCAGGGTCAGATTCTGGCGTACCGAGGCATTGAATAGGGCCGGATGCTGCATCACCGTGGCCACATTATCACGCACCACATCCAGGCCGATTTCTGTCACGGGCACACCATCAAAATACAGCATCCCCTGCTGTGCGGGGTACATGCCAAGAAGAACCTGGACCAGGGTGGACTTACCGCCGCCGCTGGCGCCCACCAGGGCGACCGTTTCCCCTGGACGAATTTCCAGATTGACATGCCGAAGCACCGCCTCACTATCCCGAGCATAACTGAAACAGATATCCCGCACTTCGATGCCAACGGTTTGCTTGCCACTGAAAGGATTATGCAAATGCGGATATTCCGGCTCCTGCTGTAACTCAAACAGCTGATTAATGCGGTGCATGGCCGCCTTTGCGCCATACCAGGCATACTGGATATTCAACACCTCCTGCACCGGCCCCATCATGAACCAGAGATAACCGAACACCGCCATCATCTCGCCCACACTGAGATTGGAGTACACCACCATCAACATACTGATGGCGCGAAAAACATCAAACCCAAGGAGAAAGATACCGAAAGAAAACCGGCCGGCTGCATCGGACTTCCAGGAAAAGGCGGCGGAATGCTCTTTTATTTTCCTCGCCTTGTCCATGACCTGGCCAAGGTAGTAGCGCTCACGATTACCGGCCCGGATTTCATGAATGCCCTCCAGCGTTTCCACCAGCGCCTGCTGGAAAATCTCAAAGGCACTGTTTTCCCGCTTCTTCAGATGTTTGACGCCCTTGCCTAACACCACGGTAAAGTAAATAACCAGCGGATTCATAAACAGGATGAACAGCGCCAGTTGCCAGTGCATCCAGAGCAGAATAACGGTAATACCCATCAGGCTCAGAATGGAGACCAGGGTTTTACTGAGCGAGACGCCGACAAACCCGTCAATCACATTAAGATCCGTCACAAAACGCGAGGCCACCGCACCACTGCCCAGCGTTTCGTACTCGGCCATGGAAATCGTCTGCAGGCGAGCAAGCAATCCCCTGCGCATACGGTAGGTCACATCCTTGGCCACCAAGGTGAAGCGCATGGTTTGCCATACCCCCAGCAACAATCCCGTCAGGCGCAGGCACATCGTTAGCAGCAGAATAGTGCCGATATACAACACCGGCCCCTGCCACTGCACCGGAAACAGGTGATTCATCACCCCCACCAACGTGGCGGGTTTGTGTAGCAACACTTCGTCCACCAGCAGAGGCATTAACAGAGGAATAGGCACCGTGACCAGCACGGCGAGAATCGCGACCAGGTGGGCGAGGATCAGATCACGCCGGTGTTCCTTTGCCACTGTGAGAATATAGCCCCAGTCATAGCCGCCGGAATCAAGCTGAGCGTTGCGTTCCTGTGCGGAGGTTGACTCCTCGATTTGCGGCATGGCGTCTGTTTCACCTGTTTCTGAATAAAAAATATCCCTGCAAAAAACAGGTTTTACGTCCATGGCTGAGATTCAGCCCAGAGCTTGATACAATAGAATTCTATCGGCTCAGGCCACAAATGAGAATATCCCTTACAGATGACCCCCCAGCCTGCTAAATCCAGCCCCACGAAACAGCGTTATCCGATTATCGATGTGCTGCGCGGACTCGCTATTCTGATGATGTTCAGTTACCACTTCAGCTTTGATCTGAACTATTTCGGCTTTATTCAGCTGGATTTCTATCACAATCCCTTCTGGCTAAATTATCGCACGCTCATTGTCAGCCTGTTTCTCGGCCTGGTCGGCGTCAGCCTGTCACTGGCCACCCGCTACGGTTTTAAACCCCGCGCCTATTTCCGCCGACTGGGATGGCTGATCGTTTTCGCCATCCTGGTCAGCATTGTCACGTATATCCAGTTTTCCGATCGCATGATCTTTTTCGGTATTCTGCACTTCATTGCGCTCGCCAGCGTACTGGGGTTAGCCTTCATCCCTTTTTACTGGCTCAATCTTGTTTTCGGAACGGGGCTAGTTATTCTGGGTACCCAGTTTCAAAATGCCGTTTTCAACCAGCCCTGGCTGCAATGGATCGGCCTGATGACCCATAAGCCCTTTACCGAAGATTATGTGCCCCTGCTACCCTGGTTTGGCGTCGTGCTACTGGGCATTTTCATCGGCAAACTCGTATTTCAGAAACAGCCGCAGGCCTGGCTGCAAAACTGGCAAAGCACACATCCGTTCATGAACACGCTGCGTTTTGGCGGCAGACACAGCTTGATCATCTACATGCTGCACCAGCCTGTTTTCATGGGACTGCTGTATCTCGTTTCACTGGTCGTCGCCTAAAGATCACGCATGAGTATTCCTTGCACCGCCAAAGCCGGTAAACAACCACCCAGGGAAATTATTGCCTACGAACTGCATGGCAACTGTTATCTCAATATCACCTGGCACTGCACTCTGCGTTGCGCCTTCTGTCCAAAATATCATGGTGAGTGGGTTGTCCAGGGCTATGATTTGAGGTTACTGCGCGAACCCGAGGTGGATGAGGTTATCCGCGCCATCGGCAATCCCGCCCCCTATAAACAGATTGTTTTCTGTGGTCTCGGCGAGCCGACCCTTCGCCTGGATACGCTGCTTGACGTTGCTCGCCAGTTGAAGGCTAAACACCCCACCACCTCGATACGCGTCAACACCGATGGACTGGCCAATCTGGTGTATAAAGAGGATGTCACCCCCCGCTTGGCCGGCCTGATCGACGAGCTGTCTATTTCCATGAACGCTCAGAACGAAGCGGTGTATAAACAGCATTGCCGCCCCAAACAGGAAGGGGCCTTCGAGGCCATGCTCGATTTTTCTGTTCTTGCTAATGCCCATGTAGCCCATGTCAGCCTGACCGCCATCGATGGCCTCGAGGGCGTGGACATCGTGGCCTGTAAAAACCTCTGTACGCAACGTGGCCTGAATTTCCGCCGCCGGGCGCTTGATATTGTCGGTTGAAAATTTCGTTTTCACAAATTCGCCACATTCACGTCATATCGCAGACACAAACCTTGCCTATATTTTCGGTATGTTCGACACAGAGGATATGCGCATGTCAAAGTATCGCCTTCTTGTATTGGGGAAAACACAACCCCCCGCCGGCGCACAAACAAAGCGCTGGTACCGTTATGTTATTAGTAACGGCATCACCGAGATTAACGGTTTTCGTTCAGGAACAGAAAAGGAAGTCAGAGAGTTTACCTGTGACTGTATAAAGCATCTGAATAGGGATATTAAACAGAGCAAGCGGCCACATGTTTTCCGACCGGCCTACATGCATTATGCCTATGAAATGAGTTTGTGAATCTGGCGTAAAAACCAAATCCGGTGTCGGCATGAGTTCTGTCAAGCCTTGAGCAAAGATTGACAGTCAGCTCATAATGCTGCGAAGAAAAGCATCCAGCTCCTCGCGGATAAAGTGTTCCCGATCCCAGGGCTGGGAACTCAGCAGTTCCCGGTTTTCTTCCGGCACCACATAGGCCTGCGCATCCCGTGTCATGCCATCTCCCGTGAGTACCTGCAGCCTGCGTTTTTCATAGCAGGTATCTTCATATTCATCCATCTGCGCCATCAGCATGTCATCCAGATCCAGATACAGCGTTCCTGTAATACTGGCGCCGACTTCCTGTATAATACCGGGATAGGCATGATTCTTTAGCTGGTAACGGGCATACCCCTCAAGCCGGGCGGGCGCACCGGTCAGTACCTGACCTGTTATAATCTGCGCTACCTGGGGGATTTCGAGGGTTCCATACGTAAAAAGACTCTTGCTCATGGGCGCGTAGTGTAAAAGAATTCCCACCACAGGTACACGACTATCCCCTGTGATCATATTCAGAATACTCCCACTTATTAACACCTTGAATGACAAGTAATAATTTTATTCCCGGCCAGCGCTGGATCAGTGATACCGAGCCTGAACTGGGCCTGGGTGTGATTACCCAGGCAGACACGCGCACTGTGAGCCTGCATTTCCCCGCGAGCGATGAAAACCGCACCTATGCCCGCGAAGGCTCGCCGCTGACCCGGGTGCATTTCAGCCCGCATGACAGCATTGAAGATACGGACGGCGTTAAAATCAGGATCGAAGAAGTCAGTGAGGCGAATGGCCTGCTGACCTACATCGGCAAAGATGAGACAGAAAAAAAATACCGGATTGCAGAGGGCTGTCTCAATCATGCGATGAAACTGAACAAGCCGCGGGATCGGCTGTTCAACCTGCAACTGGATAAAAACAGTGCCTATGAACTGCGTTATATCACCTTAAACCGATTACACAATCTGCTGCCTTCCCCGGTTCGTGGATTGGCCGGTGCGCGTGTCAGCCTGGTACCCCACCAACTGTTCATTGCCCATGAGCTTGCCTCACGCAGCGCCCCGCGGGCCCTGCTGGCCGATGAGGTGGGTCTCGGAAAAACCATTGAGGCCGGGCTGATCCTGCATCAGCAATATCTTACCGGCCGCGCCCGGCGCATATTGATCATGGTGCCGGAAACCCTGCAGCACCAGTGGCTGGTGGAAATGTTGCGCCGTTTCAATCTGCGCTTCAGTATTTTCAATGAACAGCGTTGCGCTTCCCTTGATCATGAAAACGAGAATCCCTTTCACAGTGAACAGTTAGTCCTGTGCAACCAACACTTTTTACAGGAAAATCCCCTGCGCCGGGAGCAGATTCTGACCGGCAATTGGGATACCCTGGTGGTCGATGAAGCGCATCACCTGCAATGGCGCGCCGACAGAGCCAGCCCGGAATATGAACTGGTGGAAGCCTTAAGCAAAGTGACCCCCGGCGTGCTGCTGTTGACCGCCACCCCCGAGCAACTGGGCGCCGAAGGCCACTTTGCCCGCCTGCGACTACTGGATCCGGATCGTTTTTTCAGCCTGGACGAATTTCTGGCTGAAGAAAACCTGTACGCCCCCATCGCCTGTGCGGTCGAAGCACTACAGGCACACGGCTATCTGAATGAGTCTAATCAGCAAGCCCTGAAAACCGCTCTCGCCGACAGCCCCCAGGCGCGGAGCCTGCTTGATCGGCTGGCTGGCGCTGAAGGAAAAGACCGCGTTGAGACCGCTGAAACCCTGATCCAGTTGCTGCGCGACCGCCACGGCACCGGCCGCATTCTGTTTCGCAATTCACGTAACACCATCAAGGGGTTCCCACAACGGGCGTTACAGCGCTTCGCCCTGGAAGCCGAGGCCGGTTACCTGCAAACGATTGTTCAGGCTACCGAAAACGCTGAACCCCATGTAGATATCGCCCGCTTCGCGCTCACTCCGGAACGCGTTTATCAGGAACACAAAAAAGATCACGAACCCGACTGGGTGGATCGGGATCCCCGCGTGGACTGGCTTTACCAAACTATCAAAAGCCTGCGCGGAAAAAAGGTGCTGGTCATCTGCGCCTCAGCCGCCACCGTACTGGAGCTCGAAGCCGCACTGCGACGACGTCACGGTCTGCATGCGGCGGTATTCCATGAAGCTCTGAGCATCATCGAACGGGATCGGGCTGCGGCCTGGTTTGCCGACATGGACGAGGGCGTACAAACACTGCTCTGTTCGGAGATTGGCAGCGAAGGCCGTAATTTCCAGTTCGCCCACCATCTCATCATGTTCGATTTGCCGCTGAACCCCGATTTACTCGAACAGCGCATCGGTCGCCTGGATCGCATCGGCCAGACCCACGCCATTCAGATCCTTGTCCCTTTTATCAAAGACAGCGCCCAGGCAATCATGCTCGACTGGTATCATCAGGGCATCGATGCCTTCAACCACACCTGCCCGGCAGGTCAAAACGTGTATCAACAGGTGGAAACAGATTTGCTGCGGCTGTTGCAACAGCCGCAGGACAGCGCTGCCAGAAAACAGGCTCTGCTGCAACAAACCCGGCTCCTGTATCAGGAAATTTCCACGCGCCTGCAACGGGGACGGGATCGGCTGCTAGAGCTAAACTCCTTCCGCGAAAACGAGGCCCGACGGATGGTCTCCCTGCTTGAAAAGCAGGATCAGGATGACGTCTGTGCTGACTACATGCAGCTGGTATTCGATACCTATGGCGTGGACTACGAGCAATACGACTTCAAAAGCCATGTAGTGCGTCCCAGCGATCACATGCTCATTCACCATTTCCCGGAACTGCCCGCCGAAGGTCTGACCCTGACCTACTCACGCGAGCACGCGCTGGTGCATGAGGATCAGCATTTCATGAGCTGGGAACACCCCATGGTCACCGGCATCATGGATCTCATTCTCGGCAGCGAACAGGGCAATGCCGCGCTGGCCATTTGCAGGCACCCGAAGCTTAAAACCGGAGACATCCTGCTGGAAACCCTGTTCCGCATCGAAGGTGCCGCCCCCCGGCAATTACAGATTAATCGCTTCCTGCCACCGCAATTGATCCGCCTGCTGGTAGACACCCGTCTCAATGATCACAGCGCCACGATACCCATTACCGAACTGGACGCGCTGGCGGTGGAACTCGACGCCTGCACCCGGCGCCAGATCATCGACAGCCGGCAGGATAGTTTGCGGAAGATCATAGAACATGCTGAAGCCCAGGCCGCCGAACAATTACCCCGGATTCTGGATAGTCATACTGGGCGCATGCAAAAACGACTCGGTGATGAAATTCAGCGCCTGCAGGAACTGCAACGGGTCAATCCGAATGTGCGGGATGAGGAAATTGCCTTTCTTGAAAACCAGCGTTCACAATTGTCCGACTACATGCAGCAGACCGGCCTGCGTCTGGATGCGTTGCGCTTGATCATTGCGGCTTGATCCGCCCGCTTCCCAACCCCCCCTCCCACTCACGGGAGAGAGGTTGGGAAACAGGCATCATAATCACGCACCCGCCCGGCAAACACCGCCACCTCTTCCTCTGTCACCAGCGCACTTTCTTCCAGCATCGGCAAGTCTGGCAGACCATCCCGCAATACCGCGGCAAACAGCCCGTTGGTTTGACCCGTTTGCTCGTCCTGTTCATTAAAAAGAGGC
>DRJN01000191.1 GCA_011052165.1 Gammaproteobacteria bacterium | reverse complement strand
GGCCTTTACCCGCAGGAGATAAAACGGCTCACCGTCAACATCAACCAGTTGCTGAAACAGGAACGCGCACAGAAAACACGTTACCGCCATGCACTTGGTGACCTGGCGCACAGCCTGAAAACACCACTGGCTGTTATGCGAAGCACCCTGGGCAGAAAAAAGCCGGACGACACAGATGCACTCAACGAACAGATCACGCGCATGAACAGTATTGTTCAATACCAGCTGCAGCGCGCGGCGACACAGGGTCTCACGACAATGGGCAAGTCAGTGGAGGTCGCACCGCTGGTAAAGCGGCTGCTTGCTTCGCTGGACAAGGTTTACCGCGACAGACAGATCAGGGTGAAGGCCACGATTGAAGACGGCCTGGTATACCGGGGCGATGAAGGTGACCTGATGGAAGTACTGGGAAACCTGCTGGACAACGCCTTCAAGTGGGCGGAACAACACATCGAGCTGGAGGTCTCCCGCACCGGGGAACAGCTGAGCATCCACATTCGCGACGATGGACCGGGCATGCCTGGCGAGATGATTTCAGATCTTCTGAAGCGCGGTGTGCGCGCCGATCAATCCACCTCTGGTCACGGTATCGGTCTTTCGATCGTGAAAAATATCGTTGACGCCTGCCAGGGCGAGTTGCTTATCGTACAACGACCACAGGGAGGCAGTGAGGTTGTCGTGACCTTATGAGATCGTTGCCGGGAAAGACCCATACACCGGCATTACCTCTTGGAACTTCATGCGTTTGTCTTCGTGTATGCTTACGGTTTCCTCGAAGAACGTCCCAGTTTCTTCTCCACCTCCAGTATGCGACGCGTGGTCTTCAATACTACATCGGGGTTGAGGCTCATGGAATCAATGCCAATATTGACCAGGAACTCGGCCATTTCCGGGTAATCGGACGGGGCCTGGCCGCACAGGCCGGAGTGACGATGGTTACGTTTACAACCCTCGACCGCCATGCGGATCATGGCTTTTACACCTGGATCCCGTTCATCAAACTCGAAGGCCACCACTTCCGAGTCCCGGTCGACGCCCAGGGTCAGCTGGGTAAGATCGTTAGAACCGATGGAGAAGCCATCAAAGATTCTGGCGAAAGCATCGATCTGAATCACATTGTTGGGAATTTCGCACATGACATAGATCTCCAGTCCATTGACGCCGCGTTCCAGTCCATGTTCGGCCATGGTGGCAACAACTCTCTCGCCTTCCTCCACTCGCCGACAGAACGGAATCATGAGCTTGACGTTGCTTAGCCCCATGTCGTCGCGTACACGCTTCATGGCCGCGCATTCCATGGCAAACCCTTCTGCATAAGACGGATGACTGTAACGTGCAGCGCCACGGAAACCCAGCATGGGATTTTCTTCTTTGGGCTCAAACCAGCGTCCGCCAAGCAGGGTAGCGTATTCGTTGGTCTTGAAGTCCGACATGCGTACCACCACCGGCTTTGGATAAAAGGCAGCGGCAATGGTGCCGACCCCCTCGGACAGGCGTTGAATAAAGAATTCTTCTGCACTGTCATATTGTTCAACCAGCGCCCGAATGGCGTTACGTTCCTGTTCATCCTCTACGCGCTCGGGGTGTAACAGAGCCATGGGATGCGCCTTGATATACTCATTGATGATGAATTCCATGCGCGCCAGACCGACACCATCATTAGGCAGAAAACTGGTTTTAAAAGCGATCTCCGGATTACCCAGGTTGATCATTATTTTTGTGGCGGGTTTTTGCAGGCCCGACAGGTCGGTTTGCTCGATGTCGTAATCTATTTTACCGGGATAGACACGGCCGACATCACCCTCGGCACAGGAGACGGTAACCAGATCGCCATCGTTTATGGTTCGGGTTGCATCACTGCTACCCACTACAGCCGGAATACCCAGTTCGCGCGCAATAATGGCCGCATGGCAAGTACGGCCACCGCGATTGGTGACAATGGCGGCGGCGGTTTTCATAACCGGTTCCCAGTCGGGCGTGGTGGTATCGGAAACCAGTACTTCGCCCGGCCGGAACTCGTTCAGCTGTTCAAGATCTCTGATCACCCGGGCATTCCCGACTGCGATTTTTTCACCCACCGCACGACCGGTAATGACCGGCGTAAGCTGGTGAGCGGCGAGACGGTATTCTTCCAGTATGCTGCCCCTGCGCTGCGAAGCGACAGTCTCCGGCCGTGCCTGCACCATGTAGAGTTTGCCGTCGGTACCATCCTTCGCCCATTCCATGTCCATAGGTCTGCCGTAATGTTTCTCGACCTTGATAGCATAATTGGCAAGTGTCATGGCCTCGTCGTCACTGATACAGAAGTGTGCCCGCTCCTCGGAAGATGTTGTCACGTTACGCACCCTGTAGCGTGTACCACCGCGACCGTAGATCATCTTGATTTTCTTGCTGCCTAGCGTACGACGTAATATCACGCGGTGTCCTTTTTCAAAGGTTGGTTTGTGCACGTACAGCTCATCAGGATCCACCGCGCCCTGAACCACATTTTCTCCAAGCCCATACGCAGCGGTAATAAACACTACGTCTTTGAAACCGGTTTCCGTATCCAGGGAGAACATGACGCCGGAAGAAGCGAGGTCGGAACGCACCATCTTCATGACACCAATGGATAAAGCCACCTTGAAGTGGTCGAAACCCTGGTCAATGCGATAGTGTATGGCACGGTCGGTAAACAGGCTGGCAAAACAGCGCTTGCAGGCATCCAGGTACTCGGCTTCGCCCTTTATGTTCAGGTAGGTATCCTGCTGGCCGGCAAAACTGGCCGTCGGTAAATCTTCAGCCGTTGCCGAACTGCGAATCGCCAGGCTCGCTTCCCCGCTATACTCTTCGCTTAGCGTGCGATAGGCCTCCAGCATCTGTTGGCGGAGATCGTCGGGTAATGACGCGGCGTAAACAATCGAACGCGCTTGCGCACCACGCTGTGCAAGATCATCCATATCGTCCGGGTCGAGTCCGTCCAGCGCTGCGTGCAGGGGTTCCCAGGCAGCCGCGCTATCCAGCATATAGCGGTATGCATCCGCCGTGGTCGCGAAACCATTGGGCACTTTTACGCCCTGCGGGGTTAACTCACGGTACATTTCACCCAGCGATGCATTCTTGCCGCCTACCAGGGGGACATCGCCAATGCTGATTTCATTAAAGAAACTAATGAACTTCCTCTCATTACGCATTGATATTCCTCAATATATAATATTTTCACCCGGTGCCACTAAAAGCGTAGTGCCTAATAAGTATGACAACAACAGGCGGCTTGTATCCTGACCAGGATCATCTTTACCCGGTTTGCACAGGTTGTTGCACTGTTGCGTCTGACCCAGGTCCGGTTGCTCGCTTCAAACACGGGTACGACCGTCTCAAGCACAAGACGGGGATGCCATGAAGACGTTCGCCAAACACCTCAATGGTACGCAGGTGCCGATGCCGGAAATACACCGGGAATTTGAAGTACAGGCCGTCAACCGGTTCGTAACAGTCCAGCCGCACAGGGAATATTATTTATAACGGGAACTGACAGCCCCTGTTTTTGATCTAAACTTGGTGTAGGGGGAAACGACTAATAACTTCAACAAGGAGGAAGTGGCCATGAGAAGACTGTATTTCCTGTTACCTGACCTGGATGTGACGCACAAGGTTGTTGACGAGTTGTTACTGGCGCGCGTTGACGAACGGCATAT
>DRJN01000190.1 GCA_011052165.1 Gammaproteobacteria bacterium | reverse complement strand
GCATAAGTATTTGCATCATAGCCCCCTCTCCCTCTGGGAGAGGGTTGGGGTGAGGGGATAAAATACATGCGAATACTTATGCAACGATTGATACAATGCCCTCTGGCAATGGTATTGAATAGATTTATATGTTTTCTTCAAGCTTCAGAACCAGCGCCGCCAGCGGTGGCAGGTTCAAGGTCAGGGAATAGTTGCGTCCCATACAGGGCTCGATTTCAGTTTGCACCAGTCCGGCGTTGCCTATATTGCCGCCGGCATAATATTCCGAGTCTGAATTGAGAATTTCCCGGTAGGCTCCCGGGAGGGGGACACCGATGCGATACTGCTTACGCGGTACCGGTGTGAAGTTTAGAACCACCAGAACCTGATGGTGTTCATCCTTGCGGATATAGGCGAGAATGGAATGCTGTCTGTCTTCACAGTCGAGCCATTCAAAGCCCTGGTACTCAAAATCGAGCTGGTGCAGGGCGGGTTCATTTTTATACAGGCTGTTGAGGTCGGTTAGCAGGTGTTTTATACCCTGATGCAGGGGATAGTCCAGTACATACCAGTCCAGTTGGGCTTCATGATTCCATTCATTACCATGGCCGAATTCACAGCCCATGAAGAGCAGCTTTTTGCCGGGATAGGTAAACATATAACTGTACAGCAGCCGCAGGTTGGCGAAACGCTGCCATTCATCACCGGGCATTTTGTTTAACATGGATGACTTGCCGTGTACGACTTCGTCATGGGAAAAGGGCAGGACAAAATTTTCGGTAAAGGCGTACAGCAGACCGAAGGTGAGTTGATTGTGATGGTACTGCCGGTGAACAGGATCTTCGGCCATATATTTGAGCACGTCATGCATCCAGCCCATATTCCATTTCATAGAAAACCCCAGGCCCCCCATATCGACAGGACGGGTAACCTGGGGCCAGGCGGTGGATTCCTCGGCAACAATGACCGTGCCGGGTTGTTGAGTATGGGTAAGGGTATTCAGTTCACGCAGAAAGGCAATGGCTTCGAGATTTTCGTTGCCGCCGTGAATGTTTGGAATCCAGTCGTTATCCTTGCGGGAATAATCCAGATACAGCATGGAGGCTACGGCATCGACGCGCAGGCCGTCAATATGAAATTCCTCCAGCCAGAAAAGCGCGCTGGCCAGCAGAAAGTTTTTGACCTCGTTACGGCCAAAGTTGTAAATCAGTGTGCCCCAGTCACGGTGTTCGCCACGGCGGGGATCTTCGTGTTCGTACAGCGGGCTGCCGTCAAAGCGGGCCAGGCCGTGGGCGTCTTTGGGGAAATGCGCGGGTACCCAGTCGAGTAACACGCCGATGTTATGCTGGTGACAGTGGTCGACAAAATAACGGAAATCGTCGGCGCTGCCGAAACGGCGGGTGGGGGCGAAATAGCCGGTGGTTTGGTAGCCCCATGAGGCGTCCAGCGGGTGTTCGGTAATCGGCATTAGTTCAATATGCGTGAAACCCAGCTCAAGCACATAGGCAACCAGGCGTTGAGCCAGCTCACGATAATTCAGAAATCCGCCATCGGCATCCCGTTGCCAGGAGCCGAGGTGAACTTCATAAATGGAAGTCGGTCGGTGTTGCCAGTCATGCTGCCGGCGTTGCGCCATCCACGCATCATCCTGCCACGGGTATTCGCTTTCGGCAGTAATCACGGCGGCGGTATGGGGACGCAGTTCATATTGCCGGGCGTAAGGGTCGGTTTTGGTGAGTATTGCACCGGAGTCACGATTGCGGATTTCAAACTTGTAGAGGGCATCGGCCGCAAGCCCCGGGATAAACAGTTCCCAGACGCCGTTGCCGCGTACCCGCATGGGATAGAGTCGCCCGTCCCACTGGTTGAATTCACCAATGACGCTGACGCGTTCGGCATTGGGTGCCCAGGTGGCAAACAGGACGCCTTTGATATCATCAATCCGGTGCAGGTGCGCACCCAGGAAATGTTGTATATGCCAGTGTTTGCCCTCAGAAAAAAGATGAATATCGAAATCGGGTAATTGTGGCGCGAAACAGTAGGGGTCATATTCGCTGATTTCCTGCCCGCCCGAGATCCAGTGCAGCTGGTAGTGCTCGGGAACCTTTTCCGCTTCACCTTGCCAGATAAAGACATCACTATTATCAAGTCGGCGCATCGGCAGCCGTTGAGAACTAATGCTTATCTGTTCGACGTGGGGCTTGAAAATACAGACGCTGGCCATGTTACCCTGAACATGGCGTCCGAGGACAGAAAAGGGATCATGGTGGCGCGCTTCCATGACCCGCTGCAAATCAGCCTGCAACGGTAGCGCCAGGTTTTCGGCAAACAGATTGTTCCCGGATGAGTTTGACATAAGCGGTGCCGGTAACCAGTAAGGTTGTTTATTCTACCGCGCCAGAGGGAAAATTGCCCTTTATTATTTTTACGATAACCGCAATAATGCATTATGGTTGAGTAACAAACGAAGTGTTGCGTTGTATTAATCGTTGCATAAGTATTCGCATGTATTTTATCCCCTCACCCCAACCCTCTCCCTGAGGGAGAGGGGGCTATGGTGCAAATACTTATGCCACGATTAATACAACGCAACACTTCGTTTGTTACTCAACCATAATGCAT
>DRJN01000189.1 GCA_011052165.1 Gammaproteobacteria bacterium | reverse complement strand
CCACGGGGCTAAAGAAACTCTTCCATCTGTCGATTGATTACTCGTAACTCTTTGCCACTGGCAGGAAATTGAAGGTTTTTATGTATACGATTTGCAAGCCAGATGAATCGGAAGAACTGGTCAACAGTTATTCCGGACTGGTGCAACGCATTGCCTATCATCTGATTGCGCGGCTACCGGCCAGCGTCATCGTGGATGATCTGATCCAGGTGGGAATGCTGGGGCTGCTGGATGCCGCACAGCACTATGATGCTTCACAGGGGGCGAGTTTTGAAACCTATGCCACGATTCGTATTCGTGGCTCCATGCTGGACGAATTGCGGCGCAATGACTGGGCGCCCAAGTCTGTTCACCGAAAAGCGCGCGATGTGATGGCAGTAGTCAGTCGTATCGAAGGTGAAAGCGGGCGCGAGGCGCGGGCCAGTGAGGTTGCCCGTGAGCTGGGAATTTCGCTGGATGAGTATTACCGGATCACGCAGGAAACGAATGCCTGCCGAATTCTGAATTTTATTGATCTTGGTACGGCGGAAGGACATGTGACTGACAGCTTTCAGTCTGATACGGCCGAGCCTCATGAAAATATCGAACAGGATGAATTCAAGAAACATCTGGCGGCCGCAATCAGCGCCTTACCCGAACGTGAAAAGCTGGTAGTCAGTCTTTATTATGATGAAGAATTCAATTTGCGTGAGATAGGTGAAATTCTGGGGGTGAGTGAATCACGTATCAGTCAGTTACTGGGTCAGGCGCATTTACGTATTCGTAAACAATTACAGGAAACAGATTGATACTAATCAGCATTCGCTTAATCAGGACTGATTCCAGACGGGCCGTCATCACATTTTCCAGATAAATGTTTCCTCGAAGCCTTGCTCTACATTAGCTGCCGATATATTCAACTATACTGTTTGCAAGTCAAAATTTACTTGTATGCATGTCTGTCAATAATATTATGTGAACCGTTTGGCGTTCCTGTTTTCATTATTCAGAGATAATAATCAGGTCAATTATTAATCGTTGCATCAGTATTTGCACCATAGCCCCCTCTCCCTCTGGGAGAGGGTGGGGGTGAGGGATAAAATACATGCAAATACTGATGCAACGATTAATATTTTATCATGTTGCTATATATGGCATATGCCATGTTTCGGTGAGGCCGCGCCTGGAAGAGGGGGTGGCCTGGTGGGGTGCTCTATAACGTCAAGGAGATAGTGATGTCCTTTAATGATGTGTTCATGCTTTTTCAGAGTCCGGTGATGTCCGGTTTTGCATGGTTTTTTATCCTCACCACCGTTTTTTATATTGCCCGCATTCATGCACACCAGGCCATTTACGCCTTTACCCGGGTTATTCACAATGCTATGCGTCTGACCGCGCAATCGGTGCGCCAGGCGGAAAGAAGAATGATGAATCGCAATACGGAAGTGTTGTTGACACAGGGACGTGAGGCGACCGAACACATCATTGAGCGGGAGTTTGAACGTATCAATGATACGGTGCAGAAAGATCTGTCTGAGTACCCTGCACTACACCGTCTGTTAAGTGAAAAAATTACTCAAATCAATGAAGATTACCAGGAAAGCACCGATGTGCCACCTGCGCCTCCGGGCTGGGTAAAAGCGGTCGAGGCGGTTGCCAAAATACCTGGCAGCAAGGCTGATACCATGGTTGGGCATGTTCTGGGAGACATTCATCAGTCCATGATTAAGGCCAATGCCCGGGCGACGGAAGAATATCGCAAAACCAGTCATAAACGTCATCAGCTTTTGAGTAACATGATGCCGCATTGGCGCAAGGTTTCCCGGACTCTTGCTCAGGTGGATAAAAATATCAATAGTTTGCTACTGCGTTCCGTCAGCATTGATCGACATATGGAGGAATATGAGAACATCCAGGCAGGTTCTGAACGCGCCGTGCAGCATCTCTCATCATCTTCTCTTACCCAGTTTTTTATCTCTGCCTTTGTGCTGGCCATAGCCGTAGGTGGGGCGATGATTAATTTCAATCTGATTGCCCGCCCTATGTCGGAGATGGTGGGTGGCACCAGTCAGATCATGGGTTTTCACACCTCTGAAATTGCAGCGCTGGTCATCATCCTGGTCGAAATAGCCATGGGGCTGTTCCTGATGGAATCCCTGCGTATTACTCGCCTGTTTCCACTTATTGGGGCTCTGAATGACAAGTTACGGGTTAAAATGATCTGGATCACCTTCGGCATTTTGTTAACCCTGGCCTGTGTAGAGTCGGGCCTGGCCTACATGCGGGAGCTTCTGATGCAGGATGCGGCGGCAACCCGGGCGCTGTTACGGGGGGATGGAGTCGAGGTAATTAAAAGCTCCTATCTCTGGATTACGACGGCGGCACAAATGGGAATGGGCTTTATCCTGCCTTTTGCCCTGACCTTTATTGCGATCCCGCTGGAGTCCTTTATTCATTCCCTGCGTACCGTGATGGGGATTGTTGTCGTGGCTTTATTACGCAGCCTGAACTGGTTATTACGTCTGGCAGGAAATATCGCCCGGTTCTCGGGTGCTATGCTGGTTAATTTCTATGATCTGTTTATTTTTGCCCCCCTGTGGATTGAGCATCAGTTCCGATTCAGGCAGAAAAAGCAGGGTAGTAAAGAAAAGGGTGAAGGTAGAGATAATGCAGATAGTGTGAATAGCGCGGATGTGGATGATATTCGGTATGGTTCTCTGTCGAGGTCATGATGTTTAAATTAAAACGTCCTGTTTTTAGCCTTATTTTCCTGGCGATACTGGTATCAATGACCGGTTGCTCCAGCAAGCACGTTCCGAATACGCGAGCGGTCTATATGTTGATGGATACCTCCGGCACCTACACAAAGGAACTGAAGCAGGCGCAGCGGGTCATTAATTTTATTCTTTCGAGTCTTAATCCTGGCGATACCTTTGCGGTGGCGCGAATAGACACCGCTAGTTTTACTGAGAAGAATATTATCGACCAGGTGACGTTTGCAGATCGTCCGAGTATGGCAAACCAGCAAAAACGGCAATTCAGGGACAAGATTGACAAGTTCATAAAACATGTCAAAGGCAGTGCACACACCGATATTACCGGAGGAATGTTGCAGGCTATCGAATATCTGAATGAGGCGGGTGCCGGACACAATTTAATTCTGATTTTTTCAGATCTGAAAGAAGATTTGAAAAAAGGTTATATCCGTGACATACCCCTGCAGTTGAACGGGATTTCTGTCGTCGCCCTGAATGTCACCAAATTGCGTAGTGACAATGTTGACCCTCGTAAGTACCTTAATCGTCTGGCAAGCTGGCAAAAAAAAGTGGAGTCAGGCGGGGGTACCTGGAAAGTGGTCAACGATCTTGAACGTCTGGAAACCAT
>DRJN01000188.1 GCA_011052165.1 Gammaproteobacteria bacterium | reverse complement strand
GTGACCTTTCCGGCTTCGGCCCAGCGTTAAAAGAGCCTCGTGCGTGGCGGTCGCGTTCGATGCACTGAGATCGGGCGCCAAGATCCTCGCTAGCGCCTGGCGCACCACCTCGCGGCCGCCGACGATGTCCGCCTCTAGAAGGCCAATGGCCGTGTCGAACTGTCCTGCTTTGATCGCCGTGTGCTGCACGGCATTGGGCGTTTGGACCAATTCATCAAAGAGCCGATTCACCAATCCGGCGAAACCCGGAAGACGCGCCGGATAGGAAATGCCCGCGCCGCAGAAGAACACCACACGGCCGTCCTCGTGCGCCTGTAATAGGCGCTCAGGAATATCGGGACCGTTCCTAACGAACTGCATCGCGCCTCAGACCCGAAAGACCTTAATCACCTCGTCGCCGAGGTGGTTGATGACCTTGACGGCGATACGACCCGACCTCGGTTTCGTGAAGGGGCGGGAGGTGTCGCTGTGCAGGGTCTCCCATGCGTCTTCGTTGATCTCCGCCTTGAGCGTGGTCTTCAGCGCCTTGTAGGGATCGTTGGCGCCGAGAAAGTAGGCGTGGCGCACGAAGAAGCTCTCTTCGTTGTAGTCGGTGTCGATGAACCAACAGGCGATGCCTTCGACGCCGTCGGAGCGGGGCTTCGCCGGTGTTGGGGTGTAACACGTCCACACCGTTCTTTTGTTCCTTTCCGGTCAGCTTGCCAAGGCTGGCAGTGAAGGTGTCGGCAATGCGAAAATCCACCAATCTGTGGCCATCCAAAGGATTAGAGTCGTCATCGGCTTATTGCTATTAATCCGTAAAGCGTTGCTGAATCGCATCGAAAAGTGCTTCAGCTACGTCCAGGACGGAATCGGGCAAGATCGTATCATTCTTATCCCACTCAGACACAAGACGGATCGCCACTGACGCCTTCCAGCCAGCAGGTAGTTCAATGCTTCGGCGTTTAGCGGCTGCCTTTATCTGATCGGGCAGGCTACCCACCATTCGATCGGACGCATTAAGTTGTAAAGGTTTTCTAATAAATGCTGTAACGGTTGGTACAAGAATATCTTCCCCAAAGACATCTTCAATTTCGACTTGTCGCCCGCTTCGCCCAAGTACCTCATCAAGCATCAGAATTGCGGACTTGTGCCCCGAATAGAGTTCCTTCATCAGTGCATCACGTCGTACTCGGGCGGCGTCATCCCCATCAAGAAGAACAATTGGACGAACACTTTGGCCCAGAAAGAGCGAGGCAAGTTGGCCAACAAGTTTTGTCCCCCCACACGGTGTGATGTAAATGTCCTCCGGAAGGTATGTGCGGTCAGTCCGTGCGCACTGGTGTGATAGGGCATGCAGGTAATAATAGTCACTTATCCCCTCGACGAGTATGTTTTTCCGATGCTGGAATAACCCCCGAACCATAGCGTAACCAGCTGCCGCTTGTAACGGAAAGATTGTCTCACGATCTTTTGGCCACGTCTCAGTACTAACTCGCGAATGCCCAGAATCATCTTCCGTCACAGGCCGGACCCGATGCAAATGTTCGCCATCAATCAGAAATGGCGAGTGAGTCGTGTAAATCAGTTGATTACCTTCAGAAAGTTTTTCGAAGAATTTGATTAGTTCTTGCTGAGCCGTTGGATGCAAATGCAAACCAGGCTCGTCAAGCAATAGAATGGCGTCCTTATGCCCTTCCTCCGATTCGACGAGAAAAACAAGGTAAAATGAGAAAAACCACTGGAATCCCTTGCTGCGCCCCTCAAGCTCGATCTTCACACCTGGCCGACGATCATCAGCAACCCAAACACGAAAATAATCGCCATCTGCTTGATAATCAATCGTGTGACGACGCTGCCCATACCAATTATTAAATCGGTTAGTGATATCAAGAGAGGCAGAGTTAAGCTTGATTGCGCGTGCCTCCTTCTGGTGTTGATCATGCGCGATCATCTCAGGTGTAACAGGATGATTTTGTGTGCGAGCCTGTTGCGCCTGCTCGATACCAAGTTCGGCAATTTCCTGCGCTGTGAGACTGACATGCTTGAACATTGCATTTATGGTACGGATACGAGGATCATTTGGAATTCTTCCTAGGTCCTCCAGAAATTGCGTGAGATAAATTGCGCTATCCAGAATCCCGTAATTCTCGAAATAGATAAATACAGGTAGGTGACCCTTAATCAAGGCCTCAGATTGACTGGTGACTGACAGCTCTTGCGTCGACTCAATTATCGAGTCGACAACCGTCTGCAACTCTTCAACGAGGCCAGCAGTTTGAGGAGTGGCATGAGATTCCGACTCGCTTCGCAACGTTGAAAGAAGCGTGATACCTTCCTTACTACGTAGATCATCATGGAGTTTGAGACGCTGCTTCGCCTCAGATGCCCAAGAGGCGAGATTAGTGCGTAGCTGTTGTGTCGCATCCTCTTGATCTGGATTTGGTGCTTCCAAACGTCGCGCAGCAGCGGCGAGCGTATCGAATGCGCGAACGACAGTATCAGGGGAAATAACTATATCTGCAATTATGGGTTCAAATTCAATCTTAAGAGAACCATCGTAGTAGCGGGTACATATGGCTTCCTTTGGCACTTCCTCGTCTCGCATCAATTTCTTGATTTCGGCGCGAAGCGATTCAATAATTTCGAAAGCTACCGTGCATACGGGCCAATCAGATGAATCTTTGAAATCACGCGTGTAACGATCACGCGGGAAATCGCGCTGAGGATTATACGGTTCAGGGATTGCAGGATGAAACTTATGCAACGCTTTGAGAAGAGCAGTCTTCCCGGACTCGTTTCGACCAACGAAGGTCGTCACCTGCTCGATGGGAATCCAATCGCTATCGTCTATGTTCCTGAAATTTTGGACTCTGAACCTGATTGCTTTAAGCATTTTCAACGCTCCGTATACTGATAGCCGCACGAAGTTCCTTCAACCACCGCTAGTCTACCCTGAACACTTTCATTACCTCATCACCGAGGTGGTTGATGACTTTGACCGCGATGCGGCCGGAGATTGGTTTATCGAAGGGGCGCGAGGTGTCGTTGTTTAGAGTGGCCCATGCATCCTCGTTAATCTCGGCTTTGAGCGTGGTCTTCAACGCCTTGTAGGGATCGTTGGCGCCGAGGAAATAGGCATGGCGGACGAAGAAGCTCTCTTCATTGTAGTCGGTATCGATGAACCAGCAAGCGATGCCTTCGGGGCCGTCGGAGCGGACTTCTCCGGTGTTGGGATGGAAGACGTCGACGCCGTTGACCTTGACGCGGATCTGGTTCTTTTCGCC
>DRJN01000187.1 GCA_011052165.1 Gammaproteobacteria bacterium | reverse complement strand
TTATTCTGGAGCAGAAAAGTACGATGTCCGAGCAGAAGTCAGCCGCACAGATTCTGCGTGTCATGAGTTATAACATTCAGGTGGGGATTGCCACGTCCCGGGCGAGCCATTATGTTACCGGTAGCTGGAAGCATATTCTCCCCAGTGCCCAGCGTCTGCCCAATCTGGATCGTGCGGCGAGATTGATTCAGCAGTATGATATCGTTGGCTTGCAGGAACTGGATGCCGGTAGTCTGCGCAGTAATTTCATTAATCTCGCCGAATACCTTGCCGAGCGCGCGGATTTCCCCTACTGGTATCATCAGGTCAATCGTAACCTGGGTCAGCTGGCGCAGCACAGCAATGCCTTTCTCAGCCATTTCAAACCAGACCGTATCGAAAACCTTAAGTTACCGGGGATTATTCCCGGACGCCAGGCTATCATGGCGGTGTTCGAATCAGAAACTGATGCGCTGGCGGTATTCATTCTGCATCTGGCGCTGGGCAGGCGGGCGCGCATCCGGCAACTGGGCTATATCGCCGAGCGCGTCAGTGACTATCCCCATGCCATTGTCATGGGCGATCTGAATTGCCGGGACGATAGCCGGGAAATGCAGCTATTGTTCAGGAAGACCCGGCTACGGGAACCGAGTGATAAAATGTGTACCTTCCCCAGCTGGTGCCCACAGCATCATATCGATCACATCCTGGTCAGCGCGGATCTCACAGTGAAAAACGCCTGTGCTCTGCGCCATGAAGTTTCTGATCATCTTCCGTTGACCATGGAAATAGAATTACCGCCAACGATTCAACTAAACCGTGATACTCACCAGAGCTTGTCGCTGGAAAATTACCTCGGTCGTTCTATAATCTCCAGATGAGTGACAAGGGCAGCCGCAAAGCGGATCTGTGGCAACGCAAGTATTATGAGAGCCTGGATGAGCTGGAACAAAAAGAAAAACAATGGGAAGAACTTGAATCCCTGTTACGTCTGCTAGCGTCGCGTCTGACCTTACTCTCCGATGCTCGTGATGAGCAGATGGAAAAGAAACTGGACAAGCTGCGCAGTAATCTTCGCTATGAAGATGATACCCTCAAATTCCGCCCCTTGATCAATGACATTTCCTCAACGATTGCCCGTGCTGATGCTGAAACAAAAATCAAAAAACCCGAGCGTGAATCTCAGTCTGCCAGGAGTCTGAAGAGTCTTCTGGATGAGATTAAAATCCCGGCTGTTTTACAGCGGCAGGAAAAGCATGTTCGCAAACGTCTCGGACAGGCGAAATCTGAAAAAGATATTCCCGAACTAATTAAGGATATGGCCGAGCTTCTTGGTTTAACTATTGAGTATTGGGTCGAAAAAAAACATGACGCTGCGGATGCAACGGAAAGGGATGAACAGCCTAAAGAACAAACGGGGAAAAAGACGGAAGAAAAAACAGGGTTTCTGAAAAAGCTTTTTTCAACGGCAAAAAACGAATGGGAAAAAGTACCGGAAATAGATCAAATTGAACCCGAAAAGGATATCACCGGAGTATCTTCTGCTTCAGTTAATGTCCCGCTTGATGCCGCGATAGATACTTCTATTCATGGGGATATCGATCTTGATACCGGGCGGGATACCGCCCGTGAGCCGGTTACGGAATTATCCGCAGAGGATATCCGTTATGCCGCCGGCATTCTGATCGAGCTGCTGGAAAAACTCGATCTGCCGCATGATCTCTGTGTCGAGGCTGGACTGATACGTCAGCGCATGGAACCCTGCCAGGAGCAGGAAAGACTGGCGCAGGGGATTGAAGCAACCGCAGCACTGGTGGCCGAAGCACATCGTCGTATACTGGATGAGAAAAAGGAACTGGAAGCTTTTTTGCAACAACTGACGGAACGGTTGCGGGAGATCGATACGGATTTACAGGAAACAGTACGCCTGCAACAGCTCTCGATCACGGGATCACGGGACGTTAATGCCGCGGTTGAAGAGGAAGTGTGTGCTATTGAAGAATCCGTTGAGAAGGCCGGTGATCTGACTGTGCTGCAAACAGATATACAGTCACGCGTGATTATTATCCGTGACCACATGGACAGTTTTTTGCAGGCGGAACTATTGCGTGACAGGCAATCCGGCGCGATATCCGAGCGGCTCAAAAAAGAACTGACTGAGGCGGAACAGAAAATCGAGATGTTGCGCAAACAGCTTGAGAAGGAGCGTGAACAGTCGATGAAGGATGCCCTGACCGGCCTGTTTAACCGTAAGGCCTATGATCAGTACATCAAGGAGGAACTGGCGCGATTCAAACGTTATGCTTCACCCTTTGTGTTGGCGGTTTGGGATGTGGATCGGTTCAAGTCGGTGAATGACCAGTATGGGCATGTCGCGGGTGATAAGGTTCTGAAAATCATTGCCCATGTGATTGCGGAAAATACCCGGGAAACTGATATCGCGGCACGCTATGGCGGTGAGGAGTTCGTTGTTATCATGCCGGAAACAAAAGTTGAAGCGGCGTATAAGTCACTGGACAAGCTGCGAGCCATGATTCAAAATTGTGCATTCCACTTTCGTGACAGGCGTATCGAGATTACCGCCTCCTGTGGCATAACCGAAAGCCGGGTGGATGACACCCCCGAGTCTATTTTTCAGCGTGCTGACGACGGTTTGTATCGCGCGAAAGAGAAGGGCCGTAATCGTTGCGAGATAGCGTAGTAAGAACAATAACCTGGTAGGAAATAACTGATGACAGACTTATTTAATGAGAAATCCAAAGATTGGGATGCCAATGACCTGGTGGCGATGCTTTCATCCGCTATTGGCTCATCAATATTGGAAAGTATTCCCCTGCATGATCAGATGCGGGTGATGGATTTTGGTGCGGGAACGGGCCTGATTAGTTCTCAAGTGGCCCCTCTCGTAAAAAAAATTGTGGCTGTAGATACATCCGAAGCGATGTTAACCAAGCTTGCCTCCAAACCCGAGTTGCATGCTAAAGTAGAAACCGTTTGTCAGGATATTATAGATAAGCCTATAGATGAAAAGTTTGACCTGATTATTAGCGCCATGGCGATGCATCACGTAAAAGATACCGCCAGACTCATTCAGAGATTTTCAGAACATTTGAATCCCGGCGCGCTGATTGCCCTGGCTGATCTTGATAAAGAAGATGGCAGTTTTCATCCGGTAGAGACGGAAGGTGTTTTTCATCATGGTTTTGACAGGGATGAATTGCAAACCATTCTGGAAAAGCAGGGCTTTAACGGGATTAATTTTGTGACTGCCCATACTATAGATAAAGAAGAGAAAAAATTTCCGGTATTCCTGGTCACGGCTACAAAAAATTAACGACTATTCTTTATAAAAACAGATACGCCATCGCTTACTCGGCGATCAAGTCGTGCTCAGTGGCGCCGGTAACCGTGACCTTGAGAAATTCCCCGGGTTTTGTTTCTTCCACGCCATCGAGTATTACTACACCATCGACTTCGGGCGCATCGGCGGCGGAACGGGCAAGCAGCAGTCCATCGTCGCTGTAGCCGTCAACCAGCACGGTGATTTCCCGGCCGACTTTAGCGGCGAGTTTTTCTGAGCTGATTTGCGCCTGCAAGGTCATCAGCCGCGCCAGGCGATCCTGTTTGACTTCATCGGCAACAGGATCCGCCAGCGCGTTGGCGTCAGCGCCCTCAACCGCCGAGTAAGTAAAAGCACCAACCCTGTCCAGCCGGGCTTCGCGCAGGAATGCCAGCAGTTCATCAAAGTCCTGCTCGGTTTCACCGGGGAAGCCGGTGATGAAGGTGCTGCGTAGCGTGATCTCCGGACAGATTTCGCGCCAGTCTTTTATGCGTTGGAGCGTATTGTCAATATTGGCCGGGCGTTTCATAGCCTTGAGTATGCGTGGGCTGGCATGTTGCAGGGGGACGTCCAGATAGG
>DRJN01000186.1 GCA_011052165.1 Gammaproteobacteria bacterium | reverse complement strand
GGGTTAGTGCCTTAGAAATGATTTTCTGTGCATTTTACAGAACATTATTTCGTGAAGGCACTTATCCTGTGGTTTATCCGGGTTACTGTTGCAGCGGACCGATCCAGCGTGGATCAGGGTGATCATCCAGCACATATTTATTCAGATCTTCGACTTTCGGCTCGGGACTTTCTTCCGCAAACTTGATGATGTCATTTTCTATTTCATCATCGATTTCCTTTTTCATCGCCTTGATATCGTCTTCCGTCAGCAAATTTTGTTCGATCAAGCGTTTGCTGAAAATCTTAATGGGATCACGTTTTTCCCATTCGATTTCTTCCTCACGGGTCCGATAGCTCTTGGCGTCGGACATGGAATGGCCGCGGAAACGATAGGTCATGAACTCAATGAAGTACGGTCCCTTGCCGCTACGCACAAAATCAATGGCTTTTTCGGCGGCCTCCATAACGATTTCGATATCCATACCATCATGTTGACTCGCTTGCATGTCATAGGCGCAAACACGCTTGTACTGATCCTTAACGGCAGTGGAACGATCGATATGGGTGCCAATGGCATAACCGTTGTTTTCACAAACAAACAGCACCGGCAAGTTCCAGACTTTTGCCATATTCATGGTTTCGTGGAAGGTGCCCTGGTTATTGGCCCCATCCCCCAGAAAACAGATGGCGATCTGTTTTGTACCCTTGTGTTTGCAGCCCATCGCCAGACCGGCAGCCAGCGGAAAAGGCTGGCCCACCAGCGCATAGCCGCCCATGAAGTTCACGGACGGGTCAAAAATGTGCATGGAACCCCCGCGTCCACGGGAAGAACCGGTTTCCTTGCCATAGAGCTCGGCCATCACTTCGCGCGCAGGCGCACCGGCCTTGAGCGCATGAACATGGTCACGGTAGCCGGTGATCACGTAATCATTACCGGTGCCCTTGCCGAGCATGGCTTTTTCGAGCACCCCTGTTGCTACCGCTTCCTGTCCGGAATAAAGATGTAAAAAGCCACCAATTTTGCGTTCCATATAGGCTTCAAATGTCCGATCTTCGAAACGGCGGAAAAAAATCATTTCCTTCAACAGACGTTTTTTATCTGCGTCGTTCATAGTGCTCCTTCGGTGATAAGCTGTGTAATTCTTAAAATATATACAGTTCCGTCCCCCCGAAACCCAGCCTGAAAACCAGAGTTATGGAGGTCGTTAAGGCCCCGGCTTCACGATGAAAAGCCAACCGGCAGCATACAAAGCCGTATATGATCGGACTTTTGTCCCCCAAGGTCAAGAATTCCACCGTTTCAACTCGTAAAATTATCACTGACTTGTGTGACGCAGATAGTAAAATGAATCGTTAGAATCCAGATTTGACAACACTTTTCTGTCCCTGAATGGTTGACAATTAATCAGGATTAAGCATAACCCAGGACAGTTCGATCGAAGGCAACGATCACTGGGGCCAGTGCGAGCACAAGCCCCCGTTGCAGGAAGACTGCTCTCACGCCGATAAGACACACGGCAGACTTGGGGAAGTTTGCAACTTTGTAACGGGGCGCTACCTGGGGTTAAAGCGGGCAGGATTTTACGTTAAATCCCAGGTCAGTTCAGTGGTGAGGTGAATATTTTAAGAATAGCCTGATCTGCTGGCTGCGTCAGGGATTGTTCTGAGTAAGAAAAAGAGGCCGTGTATAAAAAAGATAATACACGCCCCCCTTTTTTTAGGCTGCTACCCTTGATATTTCTTTTGCCGACCTAAGCCGAACAGAGCAAGCAGACCTGAACCAAATAGCCATACAGCGGCAGGTACAGGTACTGCGGATACTGCCTCCAGGGCATTGATATTTTCACTCGCAAGACCGAGATCACATGCAACACAATGTGCGGTATTCCATACATGGCCTCCATGTTTCAGGAATACAGCAGGATTAACGCCATCCCATGACCAGATTTCCCCGCCATCGAAAACCCCGGCAACAGGTGCGATGCTGAATAACAGGTTAAAACCACCAACACTATTCTTATTGAACATAAACGCATCGAGATCAATAGTACTGGCTAAATTCGGTTGCCCAATGGCACCTGCAATATCGGCCGTTGTTACCATTGCTCCACCCAGGTTGTTATATACCGAGACACCGGAGGGATCCCCCATGAGCGAAAACCGGTTGCTACCGCCGTCCCATACCTGCAGGCCGTCAACATCTTTAGGCGGATGCATAGCGTTAATGCTGCCTGGATTAGCCCATATGCCCGCTGCATGATTGACACTTTCAGAATATATGTTGCCATCATTCTCTACTGAAAAGAGTAATGCCGAGGTATTCGCCTTGACAGAATTGAACAATGCGTCCTGAGAGTTAGCGATACCGTCAATCTCATGATCAGCGGCAAACAGAGGCGTGAAATCCGAACTATCCTTGACCCCACCAGCGCCATCCCAGTCAATGATCTGCATAGGATCGGCTACCCCGATGCTGTTTTCATCAAAATGATTTGAGTATTCCTTGTTAGGCACCTGGACACGGGACGGAATTGCTGCGCCAGGTGCTGGTGTTACGAAAGGCCCTTGTGAAACATAGGCTTGTGCGGTTGCCGCATGGGTAAGAGACGATATTAGTGACATCCCTGTTGCGATTATAAAATAGGGCAATGTCCTGCTCCCTGAACGATCTGATACTTGAAACATCATAGTGAATCCCTCCTGATTAAAGTACATTTTTGGTTAACGGTTTTAGTTCGTACACTTTCCTTTATCAAGCATTGGTTCTCTGTCAAAAAAGCCGGGGACCTCTATTGCTGTGGTAACTCAACAACCCACATCTGACAGGACTGCCACTATAGAAGAGCTATGTGACATCAGAATTAATTTTAAAGTGAATTTTTTGTGACAGATGGATGAACGCCCTGACACAAGCTGTGGTCTGGCAAACCTCGATCAACCATCGTTGCGTACGCCGGTGCTGCCACGTTTTTGAGCTGCCCGCACGCCGCTGTCAGGATCCAGGAACAGGCGGCGCATACGCACACCGCCACGGAAATCAAACAGGTTCAGGAGCACACCAGCCCTGGCATCGAAGGGCTGGTCACCGATGCGTCCCAGACGCCAGTTGTCCTCAATAAAGCGCAAAATCGAGGATTGGTCAGTAATACTGTGATCAACGAAGTTTTCCCTGGCCCAGGGTGAAATCACCAGCAGCGGCAGACGCGGACCGTAGTCACAGCGATCAAGATAGGCGCCGGGGGGCCGCGCGACCGCAAGCGCCGGGACGGGTCAGACCATCATACTTCGGATCACTGGACTGGTTGACGATCGGAGCAAGTACGTGATCATACCAGCCGTCAGAGTCGTCATAGGCGATGATCACGGCCATATGCTTCCATTGCGGCAGACGCTGAAGCTGATTCAAGGTACGCACCAGGAAAGTCTGTTCGTCGAGCGGGTTCGAATAACCGGCATGACCATCCTGGTACATTCTGGCCTTGATAAAACTCACCGCCGGCAACTTGCCGGCATCCGCCGCAACCCAGAAATCACGTAGATCATACTGGTGATTGGCCTGATCGCTACGCCCGATCATGGCCGTGGTAGTCGGCGGCAAATGATGCGGATTGGCGGTTGACGCATACTGAAACGGTTCGTGGTGCGGACTGTAGTCGGGTATTTTCCGGCCGGCGATATTGCTGCTCCTGGCGCCGCATGCAGCCTTTCCCTTGACCCGGGTGGTCGGCCGAAAACCGCCCTGGAACCACCCCCCAGGTAAGGTGTGCGGCATTGAGCAGGTTGCCGACATGATCCCTCGCATAGCCACGACCGGTTTGCCCGCCGGCGAGCAATCATCGTAGAGCGGATTCGGATCACCGATTACGCTTCCATTAGCGACTTCATCCGGCAGATTGGCAGGCGTGGCACCGTGGGTCTGTCCCGCAATCAAATTGAGAGCACCCACCGTCGAGGGTCCGAAGGTGGTGCCGAAGGAGTTATCGCTCATAGCGAAATGTTGCGCATAATTCCACAACGCCGTGACGGTATTGCCATCGTAATATCCCATCACCTGGGTTGGATTACAGTCGCCGTAAGTCGCCCCGGTAGTCTCGACAAAACGATCCATGAGACCCGCGTTGGCTGCCTGCTGCTCAGCCGCATAGGCATGCTCCATGTCGCAGGTTACCGCCTGCGAGCGAGGCGAAAAGGGTTGGCACGATTCGGGTTGTGCTTGAGCAGGTAAGGCGTGAGACCATTGATCGATGGCGTGGCGGGTGCAGCAGTAAAACCAGGCTCACCAGCCGGATTGGCGGCATGCGGGTAGCTGGCAAAGTAGTGGTCGAAGGAAACGTTTTCCTGAAAGATAACCACCAGATACTGAATAGGTATGGCGGTAACCGTGCGCGCGCAGGCCAGCGTGCTGAACATAACGAGCAAGAACCCGCCCAGGCTGAGCGCCATGATCTTGATCTGACGAAGATTTCGTATTTGTATGAATCGGTTCTCCAGTACGTTTGTTACACCATTTGGCCTTGGCTTTTCGTCGCCGGCTGGAACAAATTGCCGGGACGCTTATCTCAGGACCCTATAGCGATTTGACTTGCTCATTCCAGCCGGGACATGGCTCACAGGGTAAAGCAACACAATGACCTGTGAGTGATCGAAAAATGACAATTTGCTTGCCAACGGTGCTGGAGCGGACCTGGACCAGGTATTCTGTAAATTCCGTTCACCCTGAACTAACTGAAGGGTATAGTATAATATTCAGGGTTATGGTTCCCCATGCATAGCTTCCAGAACAAACTCGAAGCCCATCAAACGAGGCTCGCTGTCCAGCCGTGAAACGAGAAATCAGTCTAAATAAGCGTTCCAAATACCAGATCACTTGTGAATTTCCACGTTCGTGGTGAAGTCCTGAGCCTGACGAAGGGTCGAACTATGAACGTGGAAATGCTGTAAATAGAGTGCTTAATCTATTTGTCCTTCGACAAGCTTCCTTCGACAAGCTCAGGACGAACGGCAATTCCTAAAGTGTACTGGTATTTGGAACAGCTATTTAGCAACCTGTCAATAGCCCAACACTTTTTTGCCCGCTGGCCGCTATAAAATGCAGGGGTTTAACGAATACGAGTCATTCTGCCTATAGATGGCTAACAATTAACCAAATCAACGCTTAATCTGATGCCACAAACGATTATTGGAAACTGGCTTGAACAGCTTACCCGCAGTGTTGCGAAGCGGGATCTGACCGCGCACATGAGG